>NZ_BAABFO010000015.1:0-118635 GCF_039541095.1 Pigmentiphaga soli | reverse complement strand
GCAGCAGCCAAGACAGAAACTATAGCACAGCTTTTTCGGGCCGTGCAAATGGATCGTCGCCGCTTCAATCGGCCCGCAGGCCGATGCGCCGGGTCAGCGCGCCGAAGCGGTCGATGTCGCCTTCCACCATGCCCTTGAACTCTGCCGGCGTGCTGGCGGCGGGGTTGAAGCCGGCCTGCAGCAACTGCTCGCGGAACGCCGGGCGTTCGATGATGCGGCGTACGTCTCTATTGAGTTTCGCCACGACGGCTTCCGGGGTGCGCGCGGGCGCCAGGAAGCCATGCCACTGGTCGAGCTCGTAGCCGGGCACGCCCTGTTCGGCCACGGTGGGCACGTCGGGCAGCAATGGGGAACGGGTCTTCGACGTGATCGCCAGCGCGCGCAGTTTGCCGGACTGCAGGAATTGCGACGCGCTGGAAGCGGTGACGATGGCGGAGGCGACCTGGCCGCCCAGCACGTCGTTCAAGGCCGGGCCGCATCCCTTATAGGGGATGTGCTGCACCTTGGACGAGGTGGCCTGGTTCAGCATCTCGCCGGCCAGGTGTTGCGGCGTGCCGTTGCCGCAGGAGGCGTAGGTCAGCGCGGCGCCGGTGCGCGAGGCCGCCAGGAATTCCGGCAGGTTGCGATAGGGCGAGTCGGCGCGCACCGCGAGCACCGATGGCGCGAAGGCCATATTGATGACCGGAGCGAAGTCGGCCTTGGGGTCGAAGCCCAGGTGGCTGAATACGCCAGGGTTGATGGCGAACGAGCTGTTCACCATCAACAGGGTGTAGCCGTCGGGGGCGCTTTCGGCCACCATGCGGGCGCCGATGTTGCCGCTGGCGCCGGCGCGGTTCTCGATCAGCACGGGCTGGCCGACCGCCGACGACAGTTCGGCGCCCACGCGGCGCGCCAGCAGGTCGGTACCGCCGCCCGGCGGGAAGGTGACGATGATGGTGATGGGCCGGGCGGGATAGGCCGTGCCGACCGTATTGGCGGCGCCGGCGCCCGCGGCGTCCATCGCGCCGGCTGTGCCGGTCCCGGCGCTTGCAACGGCGACGGCGGTCGCGGCGAAAAAGGCTGGCGCGGCCAGGCAGGCTGCGCGGACGGCCAGGTTCTGGATGGCGAAGCTTTTCATGGGGATCCCTCCGCTTACGCCGCCCGATGGTCCAGCCCGATGTCGAGCACGCCCACGCTGTGGGTCAGCCAGCCGATCGAGATCAGGTCGACGCCGGTCTGCGCCACGGCCGGCGCGGTCTGCGGCGTGATCCGGCCCGAGGCTTCGGTGACGGCGCGGCCATCGACGCGGCGCACGGCTTCGCGCATGGTGTCGACGCTCATGTTGTCGAGCAGGACGGCGTCGACGCCGAGCGCCAGGGCCTGGTCGAGCTGCTCCAGCGTGTCCACCTCCAGCTCGATCTTCACCAGATGCCCCACGCCCGCCCGGGCGCGCGCCACGGCCGCGGCCACGCCGCCGGCGATGGCCACGTGGTTGTCCTTGATCAGCACCGCGTCGTCGAGTCCGAAGCGATGGTTGGCGCCGCCGCCGACCCGCACCGCGTATTTCTGGACGATCCGCATGCCGGGCATGGTCTTGCGGGTGCAGACGATGCGCGCGCGGGCATCGCCGATCGCGGCGACGATGGCGGCGGTGGACGACGCAATCCCGCTCATATGGCACAGGAAGTTCAGCGCGGTGCGCTCGGCCGTCAGCATTCCGCGCGACGGCCCCTGGATGGTGGCGATGACTTCGCCCTTGTCGATGCGGCTGCCCTCGGGCCTGGCGACCTCGATCCGGATGGCGGGGTCGACCAGTTCGAAGGCCAGCCGCGCCAGGTCCAGCCCGGCCACGACGCCCGGCTGGCGCGCGACCAGCGCGGTCTTGCCGACGTGGCCCGGCGGCACGATCGCATTGGTAGTCAGATCCCCTGCGCGGCCGAGGTCTTCCAGCAGCGCGTTTCTCACCAGCGGTTCGATCAGCACGCGCGGCAGCGGGGCCACGCCCCACTCTTGCTCCTGCGCGCCGGTCACGTCATGTCGTGGGCTATCCATATTATGCTCAAGTTGAGTATTTATTGGCCAAAAAAACGGCGGACGATGTGTCCGGCGTAATTATGCTAAAGATGAGCATAAGCTGTGTCAACCGCTTTCGCGATCCAGCATCCGGGAGGCGCGGACCGGCCGGTCCGGAATCAGCCGCGCGCCAGCGGCAGCTTGCTGCCGGCCCACGCGCGTTCCAGCAGCACGTCGCCGCGGAAACGGAACAGCTTGGCCGGCCGGCCCGCCATTTCGGTGGACAGGGCACCGGTCTCCTCCACCAGCGCCTGCTGTTCGATCAGGCGGCGGAAGTTCTGCTTGTGCAGCGAGCGCCCCGCCAGCGCCTCCACCGCCTGCTGCAACTGCAGCAGCGTGAAGCTGGCCGGCATCAGCTCGAATACCACCGGGCGGTATTTGATCTTGGCGCGCAGGCGCGCGATGCCGGTGGCCAGGATGCGGCGATGGTCGTGGCGCATCGGTTCGCCCGGCGCGTAGGGACCCGGGCCGCCGCCGCGCCGGGCGGCCTCCGGCACCAGGCCGGACTCGAACAGCAGTTCGTAGCGCTGCAGCACCAGTTCTTCGTTCCATGGGCGGCCGTCGAGGCCGAAACAGACGTCGACGCGCTGGGCCCTGGCCCGGCGCTGCGCGGCGGGCGCCTTGGCGATCCAGGCGCGCAGCGCGCTGGCCACGGACGGGTCGAGCTGGGCGGCCGCGTCGCGCCGGTCTTCCCATGGGAAATAGCGATACCAGCCGCGCCAGGCGGCATCGGCGCCCGACACCGGACCCTGCCGCGTCAGCGCCAGGTAGCTGATCGAGATGACGCGCTGCTCTTCGCTTTCTTCGGTGCGGCCGCGGTCGGCGAAGGTGTAAAGCTGCTCGACATAGCCGAGCGGATGGTGGGTCTGTTCCTCCACCCAGGCCCGCAGCCCCGCCTGCAGCGAGCGGTGGCCGGACTCGAACGGCCCCGACGGCAGCATGCGCCCGTCGTGGGTGGTGAGGACCAGCGGTTCGGAGTCGGTAACGGCCACCAGCACGGCGACCAGGTCGGCGGCCAGCGGCGGGGAGGCGGGAGTCAAGGCAGGCGGCTCTGGGGAAGCGGCACGGCGGCGACCGGATCGTCTGTCGTTGCGGCCGGCCTATTTGTGCAGGTCGCTCCAGTCGGCCAGCGCGGCGGCCGAGACGGCGGCGGCCCAGACCATGGCCACGCCCACGTAGGCCATCGAGCTGACCGTGGGCCGGGTAAGAACGTAATAGGTGCAGCCGAACGCGGCCACGAACAGCCACGGCGCCCGCCGGCGGGCGTAGGACGCCCTGGTGTCATTCGGCTTGCGCCGGGGATCCTGGAAAAGTCCCATGGTTGCCTCCTTGCATACGGCGGAGGCAATTCTAACCCGTTCGCGCCGGCTGGCCGCGCGTGGCTAGCACATGCTGCCGCTGATGGCGTGCAGATGCCTGACCAGCGCCTGCACGCCCACCGACGGCAGCGCGTCGGCCCGCATATGGACGCCGACCGGCACCGCGCGGCGGTCGATGTCGAGCGGCAGCGTGGTCAGCAGCCCGGCGGCTTCCTCGATGCGGATGCCGCGCCGCGAGGTCAGCGCCACCCGGTCGCTGTCCAGCAACAGCGCACGCAGCGTCAGCAGCGAATCGGACTCGACCTGGTGCGGGCCGATCTCCAGCCCCGCCGCCGAGGTGACCGCGTCGAAGCAGCGGCGCGCCGGCGTGCCCTGGCGCGGCACGACCCATTCGACGCCGGCCAGGTCGTTCAGCGACAGGTCGGGCTTGGCGGCCAGTTCATGATCCTTGCGGACCACCAGCGCCAGGTCGTCCTGGAAGAGATGGTCCTGGATGACCTCGCCCATGGTCGGGTGGTTCAGGCCGCCGACGATGAGATCGATATCGCCGCACAGCAGCCCGTGGATCAGCGACTGATACGTACCTTCGACCATGACGACCTGCAGGCTGGGATGTTCCTTGAGCAGCATGTTGACGGCGCGCGCCATCAGCGGCGCGCCGGCCAGCGGCAGCACGCCCACCACCACGTGCCCCATGATCATGCCGACCTTGGCCGCGATGTCGTTGCTGGCGGCCTCGATCTCGGAGAACACCAGCTTGGCGCGGCGCAGGAGGATTTCGCCGAACGAGGTGGCGACCATGCCGCGCGTGGTGCGCACGAACAGCGACTCGCCCACCAGGCGTTCCAGGTCGCGCAGCGCCTGCGTCACGGCCGGCTGCGACAAGGCCAGCTGTTGCGCCGCTCCGGTTTCGGTCCTACAGGATGCGATGCCCAGGAAGGCCGACAGCTGGCGGTGCGTGACCTTGGCGCTGAAGCCGTTGGCCTGCCGTAACGCGCCGGCCTGCGCATGGGCGGCGATCAGTTCCTGTTCGGCCACGTCGAGCTGCGCCAGCGCGCGACGCACGCGCTCGGCCAGGATGGCGCCGAATTCCGTGGGCACCATGCCGCGCCGGGTGCGCTCGAACAGGACCAGGCCCAGCTGCCGTTCGAGTTCCTGCACCGCTCGCGTCAGCGATGACTGCGTAAGGTGCAGTTTTTCGGCCGCGCGCTGCACGGTGCCGCATTCGCTGATGGCCTGGTAGGCCCGCAGGCGCCGCAGGTTGGGCTCGATGCGGAACAGCAGGCCTTCGGCGGCGCCCTCTTCGTTGGAAGCGGACTCGAGCACGTCCAGCTCCGCATCCCGGGCCGCCAGCACTTCGCCGGCGCGCGGGCGCGCCTGCCCGGCTTGGGACGGGCCCGCGCCGTTCCTGGGTGTCGCGGCTGTACCAGCCGCCCGGAATTCGCCCATCTGCATGCCTTGCTCCAAGATCTACGCGACCGCCGAATGATGATATTTCAATTTTTTGCGTCGCAAAAGATGGCATATCGGTTACATGCCCTAATGCGGCAAAATACCCACGCCGGCGGCATGGCGGGTTTCCTGGAAACTTTCTTTATGCCTTTTGTCAGCCGCGGCGAAGCCGGGGAAATGCTTATATTCCACTTTAAGTTAGCGCATGCACTCATATAAACCAGCGTCTTTTCTTGCTTGATACGGTAACCGTTATCGATGATGCACAGCCATCGATGACCAAGCAACGATTTCGTTGCCGATTACTATAAAAATTCTGCAGCGACCAAAAGAAAAAAGAAATTGGCGACGTCCGTTGCCAGCGCCAAAATCTGCGAAGACGCGCCAGCACGCCACCGCGATATGCGCGGAATCTGGCCGGGATTATCCCGGCCATTTACAAGCGATATGGCGCGATTATCCATCGCAAGGCAGCCATACTGCCGGCCGGGCAGCGGCGCGGCCCGGTTCCCGTCTGGAATCCCATGCCCCATCAAAGTGCTTCCCCGGTCATGCGCATAGGCGTGGCCGGCCTGGGCTCGGGCGCCGTCAACGCGCTCGTGGCCACGCCCGGCCTGACCAGCCATCCCCACATACGCCTGGCGGCCGCGGCCGACGTGCGGCCCGAAGCGCGCGACGCCTTCGCCTTGCGCTACGGCGGCCGCGTCTACGACAGCGTCGAGGCGATGTGCGCCAGCGACGACATCGATGCCGTCTACATCCTCACGCCGGGGGCGCTGCACGCCGAGCACGCCATCATGGCCGCCGAACATGGCAAGCAGGTGCTGGCCGACAAGCCGATGGCGCTGACGATGGAAGACTGCGACGCCATGATCGAGGCCGCCGACCGCAACGGCGTGCGGCTGCTGGTCGGGCACTCGCAGAGCCTGGACGCCGGCATCCTGAAGATGATGGAGATCATCCGCGGCGGCGAGCTGGGGCGGCCCATCATGATTTCGTCCAGCTACTACAACGAGTGGCTGTACCGGCCCCGCAGCCGCGAGGAACTCGACCCCGCCACGCTGGAAGGCAATCTCGTGCTGCGCCAGGGCGCGGTGCAGCTCGACATCGTGCGGCTGCTGGGCGGCGGCATGGTGCGCAGCGTGCGCGGCACCACCGTGCTGGCCGACCCGGCGCGCAAGATCGAGGGCGCCTATTCGGGCTACCTCGAATTCGAGGACGGCACGCCGGCCATCGTCGCGTTCGACGCCCACGGTCATTTCGACAGCGCCGAGCTGACCTTCGGCCTGGGCCTGTACGGCCGGCCGCGTGGCCGCCAGAGCAACCTGGGCGCGCACCGCCAGGCGCGGAGCTTCGCCACCCTGGAAGAAGAGTACGCGTACAAGAACGAAACGCGGCTGGGCGGCTCGCGCACGCGGCCGGGGCCCGACGCGCCGCTGGACAAACACCAGTTCTTCGGCCTGACCATCGTCAGCTGCGAGCGCGGCGCGATCCGCCAGACGCCGGAAGGCGTGCGGGTCTACGGCCGCGACGAATGGCGCGACGTGGCGGTGCCGCCCAGCATGTACACCGAGGTCGAGCTCGACATCATGTACCGCGCCTGGGCCAACGACGCGCCGCTGGAACAGTGCGACGGCCTCTGGGGCAAGGCCACCACCGAGGTCTGCCTGGGCCTGCTGCGCTCGGCCGCCGAAAAGCGCGAAGTGCCGATGCGGCACCAGGTGGCGCTGCCGGCCGACCGCGCCGCGCGCAAGAGCTGATCGTTCCGGGCGGCGAGCCGCCCGGAGGCGCCGCATCAGAAGCTGTGCGACATGCCGATGGCGATCTGGCGGATATCGGCGCCCGGATCGGCCTTGCCAGCCGCGCTGGTGTTGGAAAACGTAGCCAGCGAGTTGTTGTTGAGCTGCGAGGCGATCACGAACACCATCGTGCGCTTGGACAGCGCATACGAAGCACCGATGTTGTAAACGTGAGCGCCCAGCCCGGCGGTGCTGCAGCCCACGCCGCCCATCAGTTCGCAGCTGCCGGCGGTGGCTTCGCCGTACGAAGCCTGCAGCGTCCACGGGCCGATCTTGTGCTGGCCGATCAGCGACCAGGAAATCCGCTTGTACTTCTCGAAATCGCCGATCGGCCCGCCGGATTCCTTCCATTGCAGGCTGGCGATGTCGAATTCGGCGGTGGTCGACTTGGTGAAGCCGTAGCGGGCCGTGAAGCGGGTGGCCTGGTCGCGCGATTGCTTGCCGGTCAGCGAACGCTGCGCAGCCGTCGGCATGTTGCGCGAGCCGCCGTACAGATCGTCGTGGATCTCATGCGCAAGGGCGACGTACAGCGAACCGCTCTGGTACTTGAGGCCAGCCGAGATCTGGCTGCCCGACGACGAATCGTTGGGCACCTCGCCGAACGCATACTGGCCCAGCAGCTGGAAGCCGTAGAACTTCGGCGACTCGTACAGCACGCTGTTGTTGGCACGCCCGTGGAAGTTGGATGTGGTATTGGCGCCGAAGCCCTGGTACGACAGGATCGTCGTCACGCCCGGGAAGTTGCCGCTGCCGATGCCAAGCATGTCCAACTGGTCGCCCAAGGTCTTGTAGACCGTGTCCATGCGGCCGAAACTGAACGAACCGAAATTGCCAGACAGGCCGACCAGCGACGCGCGGTTCCAGAAATTGGTGGAACTGACCGAGCCATCGTCTACGCCAAGCTGCATTTCCAGCTTGAAGAACGCCTTCATGTCGTTGCCGAGGCTTTCGACGCCGCGGAAACCGAGCCGCGAATTGCTCGACTCCATCGCGGTGCCGTGCCGGCTCGGCGCGCCGTTTGAAACGCTCAGCGAATTCGCCGAGCCCACCGGGGTGGCGCTGGAAATATCGTAGTTGTTAATCTGCGGATAAAGCTTCCCGTAGACCGTCACGCTGCTCTGGGCATGTGCCATAAACGGCAGACACAACGCAGCGCAGGCCGCAGCCGCGCCGACGATTCTGCTTGTTTGTTGATGCACCGCTATTCTCCTGGTTGAAAATGAAACCCTTGACGCCTTGTCTCCCCCCTCGGCGCCTCGAGCGGCAACGAGAACCGGGATTCGCCAGGCAAAACCATCCCCCGGCCCCCGCGCGAACGAATCGCGGCCCGGTTTCCGATAATCACGGCGATACCCTTCGGAGCACGCCCCCCTGCTTCGCCAGGAAATGCCGCCTCTGGCGCGCGGTTATTCCTGCGTCATTTCATTTTGTGGCGCACCCTTGAGCCCGAATAGTTCTTTTTTTTGGGAGAATGTGCGGAATTCTTATAGATTCATTTTCGCGACATCGGCGGCCGCTGCCCGCCGGCGATAATTCCCGGCGACTTGCACGATAATGTGCGCCGCACGGCCATAACCGTGCGGCGCGTGCGCGAAAATGGGGCGTATTTACCGCGTGCGGCGGCGCGGATTAATCCGCCGCCGCCACCTGGTGCGCGAGCCGGATTTCCCGGCGTTCGCGCGAAGACTGCATGATGGCCAGGCACACTTCCAGCGTGGCCATGCCCCACGGTCCGGAATGCCGCACCGGGCGATCCAGCACCACGGCGGCGTACAGTTCTTCCAGTTCGGCGATGCGGCCGGCCTTGGGGTCGGCGCTGCCGGTCAGCGGCACGTCGCGCGTGCCGCCGTCGTCGTGCACGTAGATGCCGAACCGCGACTGGCGCAGGTCGCCCCTTTCGCACGACGCGATCAGGATGCCGAGGTCGTTCGGCGTCCAGGACTGCGGGCCGTCCGCCACGGCGGGCGGCCGTTCGTGCGCGCCGCCGATCCGCATCTGGTCTTTGGCGTTCGATTCGTCGGCATTGCCGGCCGACAGGCCGCGGCGCACCGCGATCCGCTGTTCGGGCGAGTAGTGATGGTTCTGGCTGCCCCACGGCACCAGTTCGGCCGCCACGAAATAGCCGTAGCCGTTGTGCACCAGGGTGGCGGGAAGGCCGTCTTCGAACTCCATGAAGGCCGAGTAGTAGCCCGGAATCGGGCGGCCGGCGAACCATTGGCCGACCGCGCCGCGCACGCTGCGCACCAGGCCGCCGCCTAGCAGCCGCAGCGTGTCGACCTGATGCGGCCCCTGGCGGAACGGCACGCCGCCCCCCTGGGCGATGTCGAGTTCCTCGGCCGTGCGCGGCCGCAGCATCCAGTCGGAATAGGCCCACACGTTCAGCGCGCACAGCTTGCCGACCTCGCCCGAGCGGATGATCCGCCGCATGGTCTGCACGTGCGGCAGGAAGCTCTGGGTGTGGCCGCAGATGAGTTTGACGCCGTTGCGGATCGAGGCCTCGATCATCCGCTCGGCCTCCTGCATCGAGATCGCCATCGGCTTTTCGACCACCACGTGCTTGCCGTGCTCGGCGGCGATGATGGCGTGCTCGGCGTGGAAGCGGTTGGGCGTGGCGATCCACACGGCCTCGACCTCGGGATCGGCGCACAGTTTCTCGACGCTGTCGTAGGTACGGCCGCCGTAGCGGGTGCGGAAGGCCTCGAGGATGCGCGGGTTGATGTCGGCGGCCGCCGTCATCTCGATGTGTCCCATCGCTTCCATCGAGGGCAGCATCTCGGCGGCGCCGACGCCGACGCCGGCAATGCCCAGTTTCAGAACGCGGCCAGCCGGCGCCGCCTTACCCTGCGATTCCATTTCATCCAGCCTTCTTGAGAATCACGTCTTCGAACGTCTTGCGCCACGCGTCATTCATGTCGATCGCCTGGCCTGGGTCGACGAAATGCAGCGGCTGCCTGGTATAGGGGGAATCGAAGTTCTTCAGCACCGGGATCGCGCCGGCGGCGGCGATCAGCTTCTGGCCTTCTTCGCTCAGCATGAAGTCGTAGAACAGCAGCGCGGCGTTCGGATGCGGCGCGCGCGCGTGCATGCCCAGCGTGTCGAACTGCGCGACCGACGGCGGCAGCGGCAGGGCGGCGATCGGCGCGCCCTTCTTCTGCAGCGGTCCGATGTTCCAGTCGTACAGCGTCAGCGACACCGGCACCTCGCCCGAGGCCACCAGGTTGGCCAGCTGCGAATGGCCGCGGCGCACGGAAATGCCGTTGGTGTCGACGATCTTGCCGAACAGCTGGCGCGCCTTGTCTTCGCCCATCGCCTTGGACAGCGTGGCGAACCAGTGCTGGTTGTTGCCCTCGATGCCCAGCTTGCCCTTCCACTTCGGGTCGAGGAAACCTTCGTAGCTGGCCGGCACGTCTTCCTTCTTCACGACCTGCGTGTTGTAGGCGGAGATGAAGACGTTGATCTTGGTGCCCACCCAGTCGTGGTGCGCCTGCACCGCCTCGGGAATGATGTTGGCGTAATTGGGCGATATCACGGGCTGCAGCAGATGCTCGCGGTGCAGCGCCTCGTTCTCCTGCGCGCTGTTCTGGATCAGGTCGACCTCGAAGCGGTTGCCGCGCGATTCGGTCAGCACCCGCTGCAGCACGCCTTCCGAACTCGAACGCCAGGCCTGCACCTTGATGCCGTATTTCCTGGTGAAGGCATCGGTCAGGCTGCTGAGGTTCGGGAAGATGTAGTAGATGGAGACCGCGCCTTCCTTCTTGGCAGCCTCGAGCAGGCGCGCCTCGCGGTCAGGGCCCTGGTACCGGGCCAGGCTGTCGGCGGCGCCCGCCGGCGACGCCATCAGGGCGAACAACGGGCAGGCCAGCGCGGCGGCGGCCGCGGCTTTCAGAATCTTCTTCATTGCAGTTCCCCATGATGCGGCGCGCCACCCGGCGCATGAATTCCTCACATGCCCGGGATGTCGAACTTCGACATCCTCACCTCGAAGCCGTTTTCGCGGGCGGCCTGGTCGTACAGCTGCGCGATCAGCGGGAACTGGTCTTCGTATTCGATCTGGTTGCCGCCGTCCTTCACGCTGGTCTCGCCGCCGCCCTCGTTGAGCTCGCGCTTGTTGGCGAGGAAGGGATAGCGCATGCTGCCGAAGATGGTGGCCAGGTAGCGCGAGGGCGTGGGCCCGGCGTTGAAGTGCTGGTGGAACATATTGTTCAGCGGGGCGAACACCACGCCGTGGCTCCAGTCCACGCGGATCATGTCTTCCTCGCCCTTGTACCAGCCGAGCGAATAGCCCTTGCCGGTCACGCACATCACGTGCGCGCCCGGGTCGTGGCGGTGCGCCTTCTTGTACGTTCCCACCGGCATTTCCGAGCTGTGCACGTGCATCAGGCTGTCGGCCATGATCAGCTTGATGTTGGTGCTGTTCATGCCGCGCGCCGCCCAGGCCTTGAGTTCGAGCGCCTTCAGGTCGGGCACGAAATTGGTTTCCCACATGTTCTGGCCGGGGCGGATCTCGATATAGTCGCCTTCGCCGTTGAAGTAGCGGTCCTGGCCCAGCCGTTCCGGGAACTGGTAGTCGTTCTCGAAAACGAAGGCCTCGCTGTGGAACATGTTGAGCGTGGTGGGCGCCGTGGTGCTGCACGCCAGCCGCGCGGTTTCCGTGCCGCTGCCGTTGAAGTGCTGGTAGCGCGCGTTCAGCGGGATCGCGAACAGGCTGCTCGGGCCCCATTCGAAGCTGTACTTGCGGCCGTCGGCCGTCCAGATGGTGGTGCTGCCGCGGCCCGCCAGCACGTAGATGGTTTCCTCGTACAGGTGGTGCACCGGCGTGCTCGACTTGCCAGGCTTCAAGTCCATCACGAAGATCGACATGAAATCGCCGCGGCCCTTCAGGTGCACCGCCACGCCGTCCATGCCGAAGCGCGGCCAGGGCTTGGTCTCGACCTCGAACATGTTGCAGCCGAAGTCTTCGTATACCGCAGCGCCTTCCCGCTCGATCCACTCCAGGTAGGGATCGCGCATGATGCGGAACGGGTCGAGATCCGCGGGGATCTTGTTCTCCAGCGTCGGATTCGCGAGTGGCTGATTCATTGGCTTACCTCTTCTTCATTCCGGGGATGTCGAACTTCGACATCTTGACTTCGAAGCCGTTTTCGCGGGCGGACTCTTCGTACATCTGCGCGATCAGCGGGAACTGGTCTTCGTATTCGATCTGGTTGCCGCCTTCCTTCACGCTGGTGTCGACGCCGCTCTGGTTCAGCTCGCGCTTGTTGGTCAGGAAGGGATAGCGCAGGCTGCCGAAGATGGTGGCCAGGTAGCGCGCGGGCATCGGCCCGGCGTTGAAGTGCTGGTGGAACATGTTGTTCATCGGGGCGAACACCACGCCGTGGGTCCAGTCGACTCGGATCAGGTCGCTCTCGTCCTTGAACCAGCCCAGCGAATAGCCCTTGCCGGTCACGCACATCACGTGCGCGCCCGGGTCGTGGCGGTGCGCCTTCTTGTAGGTGCCCACCGGCATTTCCGAGCTGTGCACGTGCATGACGCTGTCGGCCATCATCAGCATGATGTTGGTGCTGCCCACGCCGCGCGCGGCCCAGTCGGTCAGCTCTAGCGAGGCCAGGTCGGGCACGAAATTGGTTTCCCAGATGTTCTGGCCCGGCTTGATCGGGATGTAGTCGCCGTCGCCGTCGAAGTAGCGGTCCTGCCCCATCCGCTCGGGAAAGTGCCACGGGTTGTCGAAGATGAAGTTCTCGTTGTAGAACATGTTCATCGAGCCGGGCGCCGTGGTGCTGCAGGCCAGCCGCGCGGTATCGCGGCCACTGCCGTTGAAATGCTGGTAGCGCGCGTTCAGCGGGATCGCGAACAGGCTGCCGGGGCCCCATTCGAAGCTGTACTTGCGGCCGTCGGCGGCCTCGATGGTGGTGCTGCCGCGGCCCGCCAGCACGTAGATGGTTTCTTCGTACAGGTGGCGCACCGGCGTGCTGGACTTGCCGGGCTTCAAGTCCATCACGAAGATCGACATGAAATCGCCGCGGCCCTTCAGGTGCACCGCCACGCCGTCCATGCCGAAACGCGGCCAAGGTTTGGTCTCGACCTCGAACATGTTGCAGCCGAAGTCCTCGAACACCGCCGCGCCTTCCCGCTCGATCCATTCCAGGTAGGGGTCGCGCAGGATCTTGTAGGGATCGCGCGCGGCCGGCGTCTTGGCCTCATTCGAATTGCTCATGTGCATGCCTCGTGAAATTGACGAATCGCGGCGACCGGGCTTCAGCGGCCCGCCGAGAAAAGCAGGGATTTGATGACGACGGGCACCACGGCCGCGGGCATCACCATCTTGCCGATGTCGACGTAGTCGAGCTCCTGCAGCTGCACGCCGTCGATCGCGATGACCGGCCGCGCCACGCCCACCTCCTCTTCGAGGATCATGCCCAGCGTGCGCGCCACGTCGCCGTCCACCATCAGCACGACCGGCAACTCGCTGCCGGCGCCCAGCGCCGCAGCCAGGCCGTCGACCAGGTTGCGCAGCCGCTGGTAATGCGGGTCGCCGTGCCAGGCGATGGCGATGGCGATCGTCTGGCCGGCGTCCAGGTCCATGCGTTGCAAGGCGCCCAGCACCTCGGTCCGCACCAGCCCGGGATCGAAATCGCCGTCTTTGGGCAGCGCCGGGAACACGACCGGCACGTTGTGCAGCGGCAGCTCGGCGCGAGGCGAGATATGGATGGTCTTGCCGCTGACCTGCACCGTGAACTGCGAGGCGCCGATGACCGTGGCGCGGATGCCGTGTCCGGGGTCGATCATCGCCGCGGGGATGCGGTCCTGGACGAAGGCCGCCGTGATGCGGTCGGCCAGCGGCCTGGCGATGTCGCCGAAGGTTTGCGGCTCGCGCCCGAACAGGTATTCCGACACCCCGCCGGAGAAGGTGATCCAGTGCGGCCTGGCGAAGGCCGCCGGCAGCTCGGTCAGCATCAGCGACTGCGCGAAGGCCGAGGGCGGCGCGCCGCGCATGAAATCGATGACCACCTCGGACAGCAGGTCGGAAATGCGCGCCACGTCGGCATCGCCGGCGGGCTGGCCCAGGCGCAGCGGCAGGCCAAGGTGCTCGGCGGCCATCCGCGCGCTGTCTTCCATGCGGGTGACCACGCCACCGGCATCGCGCACCAGCAGCCGGCCGCCCACGGCGACGGCGTAGGTCGCGCGCAGCACGCCTTTTTCGATCAGGCCGAACTTGGTCGTGCCGCCGCCGATGTCGACGTTCAGCACCGTGCGGTGAGTGCGTCGCGACAGCGCCACCGAGCCCGAGCCGTGCGAGGCCAGCGTGCACTCCAGGTGATGGCCGGCCGAGGCGCATACGAACTTCCCGGTCTCGTCGGCGAACAGTTCGGCGATGGCCCGCGCGTTGCTGCGCTTGATCGCCTCGCCGGTCAGGATCACCGCGCCGCTGTCGACGGCGTCGCGCGCCAGCCCCGCTTCGCGGTAGGCGTCGTCGATGAAAGCCTTGAGCTTGCCGGCATCGATGGTGTTGTCCGGCAGGAAGGGGGTGAGCAGGATCGGCGATTTCCACAAGACCGTGCGGTTCACCACCACGTAGGCGCTCGACAGCATCTGCGCCTTGCGCTGCAGGTGCACCTTGGCGAACATCAGGTGGGAGGTGGAACTGCCGATGTCGATGCCGACGGTGGTCAGCTCGACGTTGTCGAGCGTCCAGATGAAATCGTCGACCGCCTCCTTCTCCTCGTCGGTCATGTCGTGGAAATGCTCCTGCCCGAAGCCTTCGTGGAGGAAGGGCTGCGGGAGGCGCGATCCGCCGGCAGGCGCGGACAGGCCCGCTTGGGGCCCGCCCGGCATGGTCGGCGTGGCGGCGTCGGACATATCGGTCTCGCAATAGATGTCAAAAACGAAGTCCGGGGCCAGATGGCTGCGCCCCGGACACGGGCGGCCGCCGGCGGACGCGCAGCGCGGCCGCGGCTTCACTGCCCGCGCTTGAGGACGACGTCGTCCCAGGTGCGCTTCCATCGTTCGTTCATGTCCAGCGCCTGGCCGGGGTCGACGAACGTGATGGGCTGCCTGGTGTAGGGCGAGTCGACGCGCTTGCTGGGCACCAGCTCGCCCAGGTCGGCCAGCATCGGCTGGGCCTCGTTGAGCATGAAGTCGTAGAACAGCAGGCCGGCGGCCGGATGCGGCGCTTTTTTCGACAGCGCCACCGTGCGGAACTGGCCCACCAGCGGCGACATGGTGAAACCCCTGATCGGCGCGCCCTTCTTTTCCAGCGTGGGCACGTTCCAGTTGTAGACCGTCAGCGACAGGGGCACCTCGCCCGAGGCCACCAGATTGGCCAGCAGCGAATGGCCCTTGCGCACCGACAGCCCGTTGGTGTCGACGATGTCGCGGAACAGCTGTACCGCCGGCTGGCCGCCCATGGCCTGCGTCAGGGTGGCGAACCACTGGTAGTTGTTGCCCTCGATGCCCAGCTTGCCCTTCCATTTCGGATCGCGCAGGTCGGAGTAGCTCTTGGGCAGGTCCTGGGCCTTGATCAGTTCGGTGTTGTAGGCGCCGATCCAGACGTTGATGACGGTGCCTGCCCATTCCCGGTGCGGTGCGGTCGCCTGCGGCAGCAGGTCGGCCGCATAGGGCGATTCGACGGCCTGCAGCAGGCCTTCGCGGTGCAGCGCCTCGTTTTCGAGCGTGTTGTTCTCGATCACGTCGACGTCGAAGCGGCTGCCCTGCGCCTCGGTCACCACCCGCTTGAGCACGGCGTCGGAACTGGCGCGCCAGACGTTGACCTTGATGCCGTACTTCCTGGTGAAGGCGGCGATGATGGGATCGGAGTTGGGGCCGGGCGTAACGGTGTACAGCGTGAGTTCGCCTTCTTTGCGCGCCGCCTGCAGCAATCTGGCCTGGCGGTCGGGGCCGCCGTACAGCGCCAGCGACGCCCCATCGGCGGCCGGCTGCGCGCCCAGCGCGGCGCCCTGCAAACAGACGGCCAGCCCCAGCGCCGCCCCTAGCTTCACCACGAACCGATTCATGCGCCTGTTCCGCCGGAAGAGTTTGTTACGGACCTTATTGTGCGGGCCGCCTTCGAGCAGGGAACAGTTCTTTTTTCTTGGCCGTGCTGCCAATTTCTTATAGGGAAACCCCTGCGGCGACCTATAAGAAATTTGCAACCCTCAGCGCCGAAATAGAACTTTTCGCCCTTATTGGCAGGTCGGAAAATGCCTCCGTGAAAACCCCGGGGCCGGCGCTCTCGCGCAAACCGCCCCGATCAAAAGGCAAAGTCCATGGACACTTCAAATTCGGGCGCAAGCGCCCCGGATACAGGGCTGCCGGCCCATATCAAAAGCATCGATGACATCCCGGGGACGACGGTATTCACGCCGGAACAATCCCGCAGGGGGTATCACCTGAACATGTGCTGCGCCTCGCTGATGCGCGAGGAAAACCGCGAAGCGTTCCGGCAGGACGAACGCGCCTACACCGAACGCTTTCCGCTGACGCCGGCGCAGCGCGAGGCCATGCTGGCGCGCGACTACAACGCGATGCTGGCGCTGGGCGGCAACATCTACTACCTGGGCAAGCTGGGGGCCTACGACGGCCAGTCGTTCCAGCAGCTCACGGCGCGGATGACCGGCATTCCGGAAGACGAGCTGCGCAAGATCATGCTGGCGGGCGGCCGGTCGGTCAGCGCCTTCGACAATGAAGAAAGGGGAAAGAACCATGGCTAGAATCGTCGCCGGCGTCACCACTTCGCACATCGGCGCGGTAGGCGCGGCCATCGACCGGGGCCTGTCCGAAGACGACTACTGGAGCCCGGTATTCAAGGGCTACGAGTTCTCGCAGCGCTGGATCGCCGAGGAAAAGCCCGACGTCGTCATCCTGGTCTACAACGACCACGCCGCCGCTTTCACGCTCGACCTGATCCCTACCTTCGCGATCGGCTGCGGCGAGCAATTCCACCCCGCCGACGAAGGCCGCGGCGCGCGCAAGGTGCCGGTGGTCAAGGGCCACCCGGAACTGGCCTGGCATATTGCCGAGAGCGCCATCCTCGACGAGTTCGACATGACCATCGTCAACAAGATGGACGTCGACCACGGGCTGACGGTGCCGCTGTCGCTGATGTTCGGCCAGGCCGATGCCTGGCCGTGCAAGGTGATTCCGCTGGCGGTCAACGTGGTGCAGTACCCGCCCCCCACCGGCAACCGCTGCTACAACCTGGGCAAGGCGATCCGCAAGGCGGTCGAAACCTTCCCGCAGGACCTGAAGGTCATGGTCTGGGGCACCGGCGGCATGTCGCACCAGTTGCAGGGCCGCCGCGCCGGCGTGATCAACAGCGAGTTCGACACGCTGTTCCTCGACCTGATCAGCCGCGACCCCGAGGCCGCGGCCCGCATCCCGCACCTGGACTACATATACCAGGCGGGCTCGGAAGGCATCGAACTCATCATGTGGCTGATCATGCGCGGCGCACTCCGCCGCGAGGCGAAGGAAATCCACCGCTTCTATCACGTCCCGGCCTCCAACACCGCGGTCGGCCATCTCATCTTCGAGAACCCGCGCTGACCGCCTCCGTCATCCAACCGGTTTGCCATCTTGTCCACCGAACTTCTCAATTTGTATGTCCACGCCAAGCGCGTCGAAGCCGATGGCGTCGTGTCGCTGGACCTGCGGGCGCCCGGCGGCGCCGGACTGCCGCCCTTCACGGCCGGCGCCCACATCGACATCCACGTGCCGCAGCCCGATCCCGGCGGCCGGCCGCTGATCCGCCAGTATTCGCTGTGCAACGACCCGGCCGAGCGCCACCGCTACGTGATCGGCGTCGGCCGCGCGCCGCAAAGCGCCGGTGGCTCGCTCTACCTGCACGACGTGCTGCCCGAGGGCGCAACCGTGCAGGTCGGCGCGCCGCGCAACCTGTTCGCGCTGGACGAAACGGCAGGCCGGACCGTGCTGATCGCCGGCGGCATCGGCATCACGCCGCTGCTGGCGATGGCGCGCCGGCTGTCCGCGCTCGGCCGCGACTGGACGCTCTATTACTGCGTGCGCGAGCCACGGCGCGCGGCCTTCCTGGCCGAGGCCCTGGCCCTGCCAGGCCGCGTCGTGCCCATCTTCGACGGCGTGCCGGGCGTGGCGCCGATCGACCTGAAGGCGATAGCCGCCGCGGCGGGCCCCGACACCCACCTGTACTGCTGCGGCCCGACTTCGCTGATGCGCGCCTTCGAGCAGGCGCTGGCGGCGCGCCGGCCGCAGACGGTGCACGTGGAATGGTTCTCGCCGCCCGAACCGGGCGCGCGGCCGCAAGCCGCGGACGGCGCCTTCGAGGTGCGCCTGGCGCGCAGCGGCCGGACCTTCACGATACCGCCCGGAAAGACCATCCTCGACGTGCTGCTCGACGCCGGCGTCGATGCCCCCTACGGCTGCTGCGGCGGCGTCTGCGGCGCCTGCGAGGTCGGTGTCGTGGAAGGCAGCCCGGTCCACCTGGATTCCATCTTCATGGGCCAGGAAGCCGAGGTAAGCGACCGCATGATGATCTGCGTCTCCCGCTGCAAGGGAGACTCGATCACCCTCGACCTGTAAGCGCGGCCCACCCTACTGACCAATCAGGAAACGACATGGCCAAACGTTCGATCGAAGTGCCCGGCGTCACCCACGGCAACATGCCCATCCCCATGGGCGCGCGGGTCGGCAACATGATCTTCTCGTCGGGCATTGCCGGCAAGAATCCTGCCACCGGCGAACTGCCGGCCGATCCGGCCGCCCAGGCCCGGTTCGCGTTCCAGAACATGCGCACGCTGCTGGCCAACGGCGGCGCCACGCTGCAGGACGTCGCGAAAGTGACCGTGTTCGTCAAGGACGACTCGGCCCGGCAGTTCATCAACGACGAATGGATCAAATGCTTCCCCGATCCGCACGACCGGCCGGCGCGCCACACGCTGGTCCTCGACCTGCGCCTGGGCATGCTGCTGCAGCTGGAAGTGGTCGCGGTGATCCAGCCGCGGCCCTGAGGCCCGGCGCGGCAACAGTTCCTACGAATCGGCGAATTTGGGAGAACCACCATGCAAGATCAGCAAACCGGTGCCGCCGACCTGACGGTCGCCACCCGGTGCGGGCCGATCGCCGGCGCGATGGCCGGCAGCGGCGTCCGCGTCTTCAAAGGCATTCCGTACGCGGCGCCGCCTGTCGGCGCGCTGCGCTGGCGCGCGCCGCGGCCGCCCGCGCCGTGGCGCGGCGTGCGTCCGGCGCTGGAATTCGGGCCTGACTGCCCGCAGTCGGCCGACGTCGGCTCGCGCTCGAAAACGCGCAGCGAAGATTGCCTCTACCTGAACGTATGGGCGCCCGCGGGCGCTGCCCCCGGTTCGCTGCCCGTCATGGTGTGGGTGCACGGCGGCAGCTTCATGTTCGGCAGCGGCGCCGAAGCGCGCCTGGACGGCACGCGCCTGGCCGCCATGGGCGTGGTGGCGGTCACCATCAACTATCGCGTGGGCCTGTTCGGATACCTGGCCCACCCGGCCCTGAGCCGCGAATCGGAACACGGCGTGTCGGGCAACTACGGCCTGCTCGACCAGATCGCCGCGTTCGGCTGGATCCGCGACAACATCGCCGCGTTCGGCGGCGATCCGTCCAGGGTCACGGCCTTCGGCGTCTCGGCCGGCTCGGCCAGCCTGTCGCTGCTCCTGGCCTCGCCGCTGGGCGGCGGGCTGTTCCAGCAGACCATCCTGGAAAGCGCGGGCGCCGGCCGGCGCCTGGCCTCGCTGGCCGACGCCGAGGCCGCCGGCACCGTGCTCGGCACCGACATCGACGCGCTGCGCGCGCTGCCGGCCGACGAGGTGCTGGCCAAGACCTCGCTGCTGTCGCCCAAGGTGCGGGGCCTGACGCTGCCGCGCGTGCTGCGCCCGATCCGCGACGGCTGGCTGCTGCCCGAAGACGAACGGCCGGTGTTCAAGCAGGGACGACTGCATGCGATGCCTACCATCGTCGGCAGCAACGTCGACGAGGGCTCGCGCTTCACCTCGGCCTGGCCGATCGACACGCCGGAAAAATATCGCGATCTGCTGGACGCCAATTTTCCCGGCATGACCGGCCAGGCGATGGCGGTCTATCCGCCGGACGCCGGCGGCGGCGTGCCCGCCCGCGTGGGCGAAATCTTCGCCGACACGCAGTTCAACTACGGCACGCGGCTGCTGGCGCGATCGATGGCGGCCGCCGGCCAGCCGACCTGGCGCTATCTGTTCGCGCGCCGCCGCCCGAAGCAGACCACGGGACCGCACCACGTGCAGGAAGTGCCCTACGTGTTCGGCAACCTGGACGACATCCGGCCCGATGACGACCCCGAGTACGACGCCACCGACATGGCCGTGTCGAAAGCCATCATGGATGCCTGGGTCGCGTTCGCCCGCACCGGCAATCCGAACGCGCCCGGACTGGCTCGGTGGCCGGCCTACGACGCGGCTGCCGACTGCTATCTGGAATTCGGAAACACCCCGGCCGCGCGCGCCGGCTGGCGCACGCAAGCGCTGGATTTCCTGGATGCCTATTACGACAGCCTGGGGGCGTAAAGCAAACCCGACACTATAAGAATTCGGCAGCCGGCTTCCGGAAAAAGAACTGTTCGGGCCGGAAGCGAGTACCGAAAATGGCAATGAGCGCCAGGGCCGGCGCAACGGGGTCCGGATCCGGATGCCGGCGGCGCGGACCGATGGCAGCGTATTTAGAAAGAAGGATGGATGCGCAAATGTTTCACAGTCTAATCAGAGGGGTCGAATCATGCTGACTCGGGAAGAAAACGATTACCTGGCGCGCGTAGGGCCCGGCACGCCCGCCGGCGAACTGCTGCGGCGCTACTGGATGCCGGTCTCCGCCGCCTGCGAGCTGACCGAAGAAAAGCCGATCAAGGACGTCCGGATCCTGGGTGAAGACCTGACGCTGTTCCGGATGCCGATGGAACCGGGCGAGAAGGTGCCGCGCTACGGCCTGGTGGGCCGGCATTGCCCGCATCGCCTGGCCGCGTTCACCTACGGCCACGTGGACAAGGAGGGCATCCGCTGCCCCTACCACGGCTGGAAGTTCAGCGCCGCCGGCCGCTGCCTGGAGCAGCCCGCCGAGCCGGCCAACAGCAGCTACAAGGACCGCATCCATCACGCCGCCTACCCGGTGCGGCGCCTGGCCGGCGTGCTGTTCGCCTACATGGGCCCGCTGCCCGCGCCGGAATTGCCGCGCTGGGACGTGCTGGCGCGCGAAGACGGCCGCCGCTGGGGCGTGATCGAGTCGGTGATCGAGTGCAACTGGCTGCAGGCGATGGAAAACTCGGTCGACCCGGCCCACCTGTACTGGCTGCACGGCTTCCTCGCCTCGCCCAACATGCCGGTCAGCACCGAGCGCTTCCACGCCCTGGGCGTGCAGCCCGACTACGAGGAAAAGCACGAGTTCTTCCGCTTCGATTTCGGCATCCAGAAGCTGCGCACCACTCAGGGCGCCAAGCCCGGCGACCCCCCGCTGCTCGAACAGCATCCGCTGGTGTTCCCGACCAGCCTGCGGCTGGTGCTGGGCATCGACGCGGTGCGCGCCCAGGGTTTCGCCGCCGCCAAGGAGTTCACCCCTGAAGAAACCAGTCTGGGCTATCTGCACAACATGCAGCTGCGCGTGCCGATCGACGACACCCACACGATGCAGTACCAGGTCAGCTTCATGCCGTCGGACACCCTCACCTCGTCGCCCGACTACGACGACGTGCCGTTCGAATACTGCCCGCTGAAGGAAAACGGCGTGGTCAACATGAACATCGTGACGGCGCAGGACGCGCTGGCCTGGGAATCGCAAGGCGGCCTGACCGACCGTTCGCTCGAGAACCTGGGCGTATCGGACAAGGGCATCGTGCTGCTGCGCAAGCTGATCAAGGAGCAGATCGAGATCGTGCGCGCCGGCGGCGATCCGATCGGCGTCATCCGCGACCCCTCGAAGAACAGGATCCTCGATCTCGATACCTTCCACGAACCGTTCGGCCTGTATCGCAACGAAGCGACGGACACCGAAACCGCCGAAGCCTCCTGACCCACCGGGCGGGCCCTGCCCGCCCGGGCAAGGAATCCCCCATGGCAGACACCAATGAACTCCAGGCGCTGCGCGAACGCGTGGCGCTGGCCTGCCGCGTGCTCGGCAAGCTGGAGCTGACCAAGAGCACCTACGGCCACATCAGCGTGCGCGTGCCCGGCACCGATTCGATGCTGATCCGCGCGCGCGGCCCCGGCGAATCGGGCATCCGCTTCACCGCCGCCGACGACGTGATCGCGGTCGACTTCGACGGCAACAAGCTCGACGGCCGCGCCGGCCTGGACGTGCCCAAGGAAGTATTCATCCATACCGGCCTGTACCGCGCCCGCCCCGAGGTGCAGTCGGTGCTGCACGCCCATCCGTCTACGGTGATGATGTTCACCATCTGCGACAAGCCGCTGTTGCCGCTGTTCGGCGCCTACGACCCGAGCTGCCTGCGACTGCTGACCGAAGCCGACGCCATCTCGCAGTATCCGCGCAGCGTGCTGATCGCCAACGACGAGCTGGGCCGCGACCTGGCCTCGGTGGTGCGCGGCCGCGCCTGCATGATGCGCGGCCACGGCATCACCACCTGCGGCCCGAACATAGAGGAAGCGACGCTGACCGCCATCAAGCTCAACGACCTGGCCGACATCAACTACCGCGCCTACCTGCTGGGCAACCCGCGGCCGATCTCGGCCGAGGACATCGCCTCGTTCGCCAGCCTGGGCGACGGCGGCACCGACGCCGCCTGGCGCTACTACTGCCGGCTGGTGGAAGAAGCGTTCTGAACCGCGGGCGGCCCGGCCAGGGCCGTCCGCGGCGCGCCGGCATGATGGCCCGGCCGAATGCCGTTACGGCGCCAGCAGCTGCTTGTTGCGCGCGTAGTCGGCGCGGATGACGCGGCCGTACTCTTCGGCGTCGCCGAAACGCATCATATTGCCGGTCTTTTCGATGTTGTCGCGGTATTCCCTGGTGTCGTAGACCTTGCGCAGGTCGGCCTGCAGCTTCCGCAGCACCGCCGGCGGCATGTTGGCCGGGCCCATCACGCCGATCCAGTAGATCACCTCGAAGCCCGGGTAGCCCGACTCGGCCACGGTCGGCACGCCGGGCAGGTCGGGCACCCGCACATTGGTGCTGACCGCCAGCGGCCGCACCTGGCCGGTCTGGATCAGCGGCAGCGCGGTCGACACGGCCAGCCACGCCGCCGATACCTCGCCGCTGGAGACCGCGACCACGGCGGGCGCGCCGCCCTTGTAGGGAATCTCGTTGAGCCGCACGCCGGTGGCGCGCATCATGTGTTCCATCGACATCTGGTGCGAATCGCCGCGGCCGCTGGAGGCATAGTCGATCTGGCCCGGACGCGCGCGGGCGTCGTCGAGCAGTTCCTTGAAGGTGTGGTACCTGGACTTGGCGCCCACCACCAGCACGTTGGGAATGATGGCCGTCATCGCCACCGGCTGCAGATCCTTGAGCGGATCGTAGGGCAGGCTGTCGCGCAGGAAGGGCACCACCACCACCGGGCCGGCGCTGCCGATCAGCAGCGTCAGGCCGTCGGGCTTGGCGCGCGCCACCAGATCGGCGCCGATCGCGCCCGAAGCGCCCGGCCGGTTCTCCACCACCACGGCCTGGCCCCACAGGTCCTGCAGCCCCTTGGCCAGCAGGCGGCCGATGAAGTCGAAGGCGCCGCCGGGCGAATAGGTGACGATCAGCCTGACCGGATGGTCGGGATAGGTCCCGGCCGGACCGGCCGCCCGGGCCGCGCCGGACGCGAATGCCGTGGCGGCCATGCATAGCACGGCCGCATGCCGGGCGGCAGCCCGGGCCCAGGAAGGATACGCCTTCATCGGTTCATCTCCGCTGTGAATGACTCAAACTGGATCCATGAAGCAAACCGGCGCGCGCGGCCCCGCCCTCTCGCCGGGTACGTGCCGTGCGGCACGCGGCTGACTGTTCAGGTATTGCGGCAGCCGGCCGCGCGCGCTCCCCCCGGAGCGGCGGCCGGGCCGCGATGGCTCAAGCGGCTTTGCGCGCCGGATCGCCGGGCACGCTGATGCACTTCTCTGCGCGCATCTGGATGAACACCGGGCTGCCGACCGGCACGTCGAAGGTCGGGTGGGCGCGCGCCAGCACGCGCCGTTCGCCCAGCGCGATCTGGTAATCGACGTACTCGCCCAGGAATACCTTGAGGGCCACCTTGCCGGCGACGACGTTGTCGCCCTGGGGCTGCGTGCTGCTGAGTTCGATGTCTTCGGGGCGCACCGACACCAGGATCTGCTCGCCGGCGCGGCCGGGATCGAACAGGCTGACGGTCAGCGGGCCGATTTCCGAGGTGACGCGGTAGCGGCCGTCGCCCTCCGCGGGGCCGTCGACGGTGGCGTCGAGAAAGTTGGTCAGGCCCACGAAATCGGCCACGAAACGGCTGCGCGGCCGCACATAGATGTCGCGCGGCGCGCCGATCTGCACCACGCGCCCTTCGCTCATCACCGCGATCTCGTGCGACAGCGCCAGCGCCTCGCTCTGGTCGTGGGTGACGTAGATGGTGGTCAGGCCCAGTTCGCGCTGCATCCGCTTGAGCTCGAAGCGCATGCGCTCGCGCAGCTTGGCGTCGAGGTTGGACAGCGGCTCGTCGAGCAGCAGCAGCTTGGGCTCCATGACCAGCGCGCGGGCCAGCGCCAGGCGCTGCTGCTGGCCGCCCGACATGCGGGTGGCTTCGCGGCCGGCGAACTGGTCGAGCCCGACGGCCTCCAGCACGCGCATCACGCGCTGCTCGATTTCCCGCCTGCTGAACTTGCGCGGCCCCACTTCGAGCGGGAAGGCGGCGTTGCGGAACACGTTCATGTGCGGCCAGATCGCGTACGACTGGAACACCATGCCGAAATTGCGCTTGTTGGGCTGCACGAAGATGTTCTTCTCGGCCGAGAACACGGTGGCGCCGGCTACCGAGATGGTGCCCAGCTTGGGCCGCTCGAGCCCGGCGATCGAGCGCAGCGTGGTGGTCTTGCCGCAGCCGCTGGGGCCGAGCAGCGTGAACAGCTTGCCCTCCGGCACCTTGAAGCTGACGTCCTGCGCGGCGCGGACGGTCTGGCCGCGGTCGTTGGGGTATTCGGTACAGAGTCTGTCGACGATCAACATGGTTCGCTTCCTTGCATTCGTGTCGGTGGCGGCGGACGGATCACGCTTCCTTGACGCCGTATCGCTTGCCGATCGACTGCGCGACCATGACAAGCACGAACAGGGCCAGGATGAACAACACCCCCAGCGCGGACAGTTCCACGTACTGCCCGTTTTCCCACAATTCCCAGATCGAGATCGCGACCACCTCGGATCCCGGGCTGTACAGCAGGATCGACGACGACAGCTCGCGGATCGAAACGATGACGATGTAGAGCCAGCCGGCGAACAGGCCAGGCTTGAGCAGCGGCAGGATGACGCGCCAGAACATGGTCGACCACGAGGCGCCGCTCATCTGCGCCGACTCTTCCAGTTCCTTGTGGATCTGCAGCATGGAAGTCATGTTGTAGCGCAGGCCATAGGGCAGGAAGCGCGTCACGTAGGCCACCAGCATGATCCACATGGTGCCGTAGATGCCGACGTCGAACTCCAGGTAGAACACCATCAGCGCCAGGCCCAGCACCAGGCCCGGGAACACCATCGGCATCGAGGTCAGGTTGTCCAGCAGCCAGCGGCCCGGGATCCTGGTCTTGACCACGATCCAGCAGATCACCGAGGTCACCAGCATGATGATGGTGGCGCTGCCCAGGGCCAGCAGCAGGCTGTTCCACATCGAATCGAGCAGGTTCGGGCGGCTGAGCACGTAGCGGTAGGCGTCGAAGCTGGCGTTCTTCAGCGCGTCGAGCGACGGCACGCCGTAGAACTTCTGGAACGAGGCCCAGACGAGGACCAGGAACGGCAGCACCACGATCAGGAAGAAGTAGGCGATGAAAATCGCGGCCGTCAGATAGCGCCACTTGCCCAGGTCCATGGTGCGCGGACGGAAGCCCTTGCCGGTCACGGTGGAATAGCGGCCGCCCTTGCTCGACAGGCGCGACTGGAAATAGATGCCGGCCGTGGTGATCAGCAGCAGCGTGATCGAATAGGTGGCGCCCAGGCCGATCTTGCTCGGGTATTGCTGGATCGCGTCGTAGATGGCCGAGGTGAACACATAGATGCCGACCGGCAGGCCCAGCAGCGCAGGCACTTCGAACGATTCGATCGAACGGATGAAAATCACCAGGATGGTGGCGACGATGGCCGGCCAGGTCAGCTTGAGCGTTACCCGCCAGACGATCTGCGGCACGCTGGCGCCGCTCATCATGGCCGACTCCTCCAGCGACGGGTCCATCGAGCGGAACGCCGCGCTCATGAACAGGAAGGCCATCGGCGAATACTGCAGCGCCTCGACCCAGATCATCCCCCACATCGAATAAACGCTCAGCAGCGGCGAATCCATGCCCAGCCAGCGCTGCGCGACCAGATTGATGATGCCGATTTTCGGGCTGGCCAGGAAAATCCACGAAATCGTGAACAAAATGCCGGGAATGATCAGCGGGATAATCGACAGCGCGAAGAACAGCGATTTGAACGGCGTATTGGTGCGCTCGTTCATCCAGGCCAGCGCGGTGCCGATGACGAACGCCAGCAGCGAAGTGCCGACGGCGAACGTTACCGAATTGGTAAGCAGTTTGAATGTCTGGGGGTCGGTATAGGTCTGGAGATAATTATCGAGGGTGAAAACCGCCGGCTGGCTGGCCGTGGCCGGGGTATGGAAACTCTCCCACACCAGAAAGCCGAGCGGCATCAGAACCAGGTAAGCCACCCCCAGCGAACAAACCGCGATGATGAGCCATTTGAAATCGATACGTTGCCACGGCGCCGGTCTGCCGACATCCACGGGCAAGCGCTCCACTTTTTCCATCGGTGATATTCCTATACTGACCAGCCGGCGCGCGGCGGTGCGGCCGCATGTCTGCGTGGGCCGGACCGCGCGGGCCGCGGCGGCACAGCCCTGCGCGATCGTGAGGTAAAGATTGTCTACCGGCCACGCTGGGCCAACACTTCTTTTTTCACCATCGGTAGTGCAGTTTTCTTATAGCGTCGGGCGCTGCGCATCGCGATCGTGCAGAGCGGGTGTCCAGGTTGGTGCGGCGCACCAAGCATGGTGCATCGCGGCATCGCGACCGGCCGCCTATAAGAAATCGGCATTTTGCTTTTGAAAAAAGAAATGGCCGGGCCGCGCTCCTGCATCGAACAATGCCTTTCTGTTTTTCCGTTCGACGTCAGTCAGGAGAATTTTGATGAACCGTTCGATTGTCAGGACCGGGCTCGCCATTATGGCGCTCGGCCTCAATCTGTATGCCGCCGCGCCGGCGTCTGCCCAGTCGGCCGCCGAATTGGCCTCCATGTACCAGGGCCCGGACCGCGAGCAGAAGCTGCTGGAAGGCGCCAGGAAGGAAGGCGGTCTTACGCTGTACACGTCCATGAGCGGCCACGATCTGGACAGGTTCCTGGCCGCCTTCACGAACAAATACGGCATCAAGGTCAACGACTGGCGCGCCGGTTCCGAAGGCGTGCTGCAGCGCGCGCTGACCGAGGCCCGCGCCAGGCGCCTGGCCGCCGATATCGCCGACAACAATGTGGCCCAGATGGAAGCGCTGCGCCGCGAAGGCCTGCTGCAGAAAGTCGACTCGCCGTGGCAGAAATCGTTGATGCCCGAGGCGGTGCCGGCGCACAAGGAATGGGTCGGCAATAGCATCGACATGATCGTGCAGGCCTACAACAGCAACAAGTTCAAGAAGGAAGACCTGCCCAGGAAGTGGGAAGACCTGCTCGATCCGAAGTGGAAAGGCCAGCTGGGGATGGAGGTCAGCGACCAGGCCTGGTTCGGCACCATCGTCGACTACCTCGGCCATGACAAGGGCATGAAGCTGTTCGAAGACATCGCCGACAAGAACGGCATTTCGGTGCGCAAGGGCCATACGCTGCTGGCCAACATGGTGGCCTCGGGCGAGGTGCCGCTGGCGCTGACGGTCTACGACTATTCGCCGGCGGCGATCCGCAAGAAGGGCGGCCCGATCGAATCGTTCGTGATCGAGCCGGCGGTGGGCGCCTTCCGTTCCATCGGCATGCTCAGGAACGCGCCGCATCCCTACTCCGCGCTGCTGTTCTACGACTTCGTGATCAGCAAGGAAGGCCAGCAGATGCTGAAGGACTTCACCCGCGTGCCGACCAATACCCAGATCGATTCGCCGTGGAAGGACACCAGGATCACCTTCATCGATCCGGGCAAGGCGCTCGACATGGACGAACAGTGGACCAGGGAATACGAGACCGCGGTCACCAAGCGCGCCAAGTGATCCCGCCGAAGAATCGCAACCAGGAAATCCGATGAATCGCATGCTCACGCGAATCGGGCTGGCGCTGGCGCTGCTCGGGCAGCCCTTCTGCGCCGGCCTGGCAGCCGCCCAGGACGCCGCCCCGGCCCAGGTGGCGGCAATCGCCACGTACCACGGCGCAGACCGCCAGCAAAGACTGCTGGAAGGCGCGAAGAAAGAAGGCAGCCTTACCATCTACGGCTCCACCACCGCCACCGACCAGCAGTTATTGAACGAGGCCTTCCAGAAGAAATACGGCCTGAAGATCAACTACTGGCGCGCCAGTTCCGAGGCGATCCTGCAGCGCACGCTGAAGGAAGCGCAGGCCGGCCACCACGAGGCCGACCTGCTCGACCTGAACGCGATGCAGATGGAGGCCGTGCGCCGCGAGAAGCTGCTGCAGCCGGTCGAATCGCCGCTGCACGCCGAACTGATGAAAGGCGCCGTGGCCCCGGGCAAGGAGTGGGCGGGACAGACGCTCGACATGCTGGTCCAGGCCTACAACACCACCAAGGTCAGGAAGGAAGACCTGCCCAAGGCCTGGGACGACCTGCTCGACCCGAAGTGGAAAGGCCAGCTGGGCATCGAGGCAACCGACGAGAACTGGTTCGCCACGCTGCTGGAAGCGCTTGGCCGCGACAAGGGCATGAAGCTGTTCGGCCAGATCGCCGACACCAACGGCATCTCGGTGCGCAAGGGCCATACGCTGCTGGCCAACCTGGTGGCCTCCGGCGAAGTGCCGCTGGCCCTGACGATCTACGACTATTCGCCGGCCGAACTGAAGCAGAAAGGCGCGCCGATCGAGCAGTTCGTGATCGCGCCGGCGATCGGCGCGTTCAAGCCCATCGCGCTGTTGAAGACCGCGCCCCACCCGCACGCCGCGCTGCTCTACTACGACTTCCTGCTCGGGCCGCAGGCGCAGCAGATCCTGAAGGATCGCACCCGCGTGCCTACCAACACGAAGATCGATTCGCCGTGGAAAGACGCGCAGGTCCGGTTCATCGATCCGACCGAGGCGGTCGACCTGGCCGACCAGTGGACCCGCGACTTCGAGACCGCGGTCACCAAGCGCCGCGCGCGCTGAACGCATTGCGCATCACCCAGGAGAATCCTTCATGAAATACTCGCTCGCACGAACCGGCGCGGCCCTGCTGCTCGCGTTCACCCTGCAACCCGTCTTGCCCGCCGCCGCCCAGACCGCGGACGCGGCGTGGGCCGGCATCGCCCGGTACCAGGGCGCCGACCGCCAGCAGAAGCTGATCGAGGGCGCCAAGAAGGAAGGCACGCTCACGCTCTACACCTCGATGGACCCGCCCGACCAGCAGGTGCTCAGCGATGCCTTCCAGAAGAAGTACGGCATCCAGGTCAGGACCTGGCGCGGGCTGTCGGAAGCCGTGCTGCAGAAGACCGTGGCCGAGAATCGCGCCAGGCGCTATGAAGTGGACGTGGTCGACAACAACGGCCCCGAAATGGAGGCACTGCGCCGCGAACATCTGCTGCAGGCCGTGTATTCTCCCTACCAGGCCGACCTGCGGCCGGGCGCCCTGCCCGACCACAGGGAATGGGCCGGCGGCAGCACCGACATCATCGTGCAGGCCTACAACACCAACCTGATCAAGAAAGAAGACCTGCCCAAGACCTGGAACGACCTGCTCGATCCGAAGTGGAAGGGCAAGCTGGCCATCGAAGCGCGCGACCAGCACTGGTTCGCCGGCCTGCTCGACATCCTGGGCCGCGACCAGGGCATGAAGCTGTTCGGGCAGATCGTCGACACCAACGGCATCTCGGTGCGCCAGGGCCACACGCTGCTGGCCAACCTGGTCGCTTCGGGCGAAGTGCCGCTGGCGCTGACGGTCTACAACTACTCCACGGCCGACATCAAGAAACGGGGGGGCCCGATCGAGCACTTCGTCATCTCGCCGGCGGTCGGCGCGCTGCGCGCCATCGGCGTGACCAGGACGGCGCCCCATCCCTATGCGGCGCTGCTGTACTACGACTTCCTGCTGAGCCCGGAAGGCCAGCAGCTGCTGCTGGACCGCGCCCGCGCGCCCAACAGCACGAAGATCGATTCGCCGTGGCGCAACATCGACCTGCGCATGGTGGACCCGGGCAAGTCGCTGGACATGTACGACAAGTGGACCAAGGACTACGAAACGGCCGTGACCAAGCGGGTTACCAACCGATAAACATCGCCTTGTCCGGGCCGCGCCGCCACGGCGCGGCGCGCCGCCGCCTGATGCTACGATGCCCGGTATCGGCACATTCCTGACAGTGGCATGGCAGACCCGAGCGACAAGAACTTCCCGCAGGCGGCGCTGCAACAAAGCGACATGCAGTTTCGCCTGCTCGTGCAAGGCGTTACCGACTACGCGCTATACATGCTGTCGCCCGAAGGGCTGGTCAGCAGCTGGAACAGCGGCGCGCAGCGGATCAAAGGCTACGCCGAACACGAAGTGCTGGGCACGCATTTTTCCCGCTTCTACACGCCCGAAGACGCCGCCGCCGGCCTGCCGGCGCGCGGCCTGGCCATCGCCACGCGCGAGGGCCGCTTCGAGAACGAGGGCTTCCGGGTGCGGCGCGACGGCAGCCGCTTCTGGGCCCACGTAGTGATCGACGCCATCCGCGACGAACAGGGCACGCTGGTGGGCTTCGCCAAGATCACGCGCGACGTCACCGAGCGGCGCCAGGCGGAACAGACGCTGGAAGAAACCCGCGCCGCGCTGTTCCAGGCGCAAAAAATGGAGGCGGTCGGCAAGCTGACCGGCGGCATCGCCCACGATTTCAACAACGTGCTGCAGGTACTGCGCGGCAATCTGGAGCTGATGCAGTCGCGAGCGATCGACGACGCCTGGATGCGCGACCGGCTGGCCCGCGCCTCGGAGGCCGTCGATCGCGGCGCCACGCTGTGCGCCCAGTTGCTGGCCTTCGGCCGGCGCCAGCCGCTGCGCCCGGCGCCGATCAACCCGGCCCGGCTGCTGCGGGGCATGGAAGACATGCTGCGGCGGGTGCTGGGCGAAACGATACAGATCGAGATGGCGGCCGCCGACGGCCTGTGGAACGTCCTGGCCGACGCCCACCAGCTCGAGAACGTCATCCTGAACATCGCCCTGAATGCGCGCGACGCGATGCCGGGCGGCGGCCGGCTCACGCTGGAGGCGGCCAATGCGACGCTGGACGAGGCCTACTGCAACCGGAACGCCGACATCGCGCCCGGCCGCTACGTGATGCTCGCCATTACGGACACGGGCATCGGGATGACGAAAGAAATCCGCGAAAGGGTGTTCGAGCCCTTCTTCACGACCAAGCCCGAGGGCGCCGGCACCGGCCTGGGCCTGAGCATGGCCTACGGCTTCGTCAAGCAGAGCGGCGGCCACATCAAGATCTACAGCGAGCCGGGCCACGGCTCGGTGGTCAAGATCTACCTGCCGGGCACCGACGCCGGCGAGGATCCCATCGTCGCGCCGACGGCAGGAGCGGGCGACGGCGGCAGCGAGACCATCCTGGTAGTGGAAGACCATCCCACGGTCCGAACGACAGTGGTGGACATGCTGGCCTCGCTCGGCTATGCCGTGCTGACCGCCGACAACGCCTCCGACGCGCTCAGGCTGATCGAGAGCGGCACCCACGTGGACCTGATCTTCACCGACGTGGTGATGCCGGGCGCGCTCTCCAGCCCCGAAATGGCGCGCCGCGCGGTCGCGCGGCTGCCCGGGATCAAAGTGTTGTTCACCTCCGGCTACACCCGCAACGCACTGGTCCACGGCGGCCGGCTCGACGCCGGCGTGGCGCTGCTGAGCAAGCCCTACCGGCGCGAAGACCTGGCGCGCCGGATCCGGCAACTGCTGGGGACGGCGCCGAACTCGCAGCGGCGGCCGCTGGTGCTGCTGGTGGACGACGACTGCGACATGCGGGCCACCGTGGCCGACATGCTGGCGCTGCTGGACTACGACGTGCACACCGCGGCCAGCGGCGCCGAGGCCCTGCAGGCGATGGCCGAGCGCCCGGCCGACCTGCTGCTGGCCGACCAGTTGCTGCCCGACATGCCGGGCACCGAGCTGGCGGCCGAGCTGCGGCGCCGCTTTCCCGGCCTCGCGGTGGTGTTCGCATCGGGCCGCCGGCTGCCGTCAGAGGCCGAACTGGGTTTCGAGGCGGCCCGGCTGCAGAAGCCCTACACGCTGGACCAGCTGCGCGGCGCACTGGCCCGCGCCCTGAATCTCGCTTAGGATGGCAGCGCTGTGTCCCCATCGGAGGCATTTTCATGGAAGCGATTCTCGGCCTGCTCTATCTCATCGCCGTGGGCGTTCCCGGCTATCGCATTCTCGAACGCACCGGCCACTCGGGGTGGTGGATCATCCTGGCGCTGATCCCGGCGGTGAACATCGTCGCCCTGTGGGTCTTCGCGTACAAGAAGTGGCCGAAAGAGGCGCCCACCACCGTCGTCTGACGGCGCGGCACGAAAAACGGTGACGGTCGACCATCAAAGGCTTGAAGAACCCGGGTGCTTGCCGCTACGATGGGGTTAACCCTTAACTCCGCCATGCGCGGTCCGGACGGAGCCGAAGTTGGAAAAGCTGATCCATACCGCCATCACTCATCGACTGGTCCTGAAATTCCGATACCGGGGCATACCGCGTACCGCGCATCCGTATGCCTGCGGCGTCAACGACGAAGGCGTCCATCTGGTGGTCGCCTGGCAGTTGCAGGGGCGCTGGGGCGACCCGCCCGGCTGGCGCATCTACAACGTCGACCGCCTGGTCGGGGTGCGCAGCACGGGCGCGCGGTTCCCGTGGGAAGCCGTCAACCTGAACTGGGCGCGGCTGTACCTGCCGTCGTTCCATCTGCAGATCCAGCCCGAAGTGCCGGGCGACGCGCCGCCGCCACCGCCGCCGCGCGCCGCATCGCGCAGCACGCGGCTGCGCACGCCATGGAGCCTGCATTCGCGGCCGGCGGACTGCGAAGTGGAGTGAAGCCCACCCCTGCGCGCTTCGCGCGCCCGAGGGGAAAGCCCACCCCTACGCGCTTCGCGCGCCCGAGGGGAAAGTCCACCCCTACGCGCTTCGCGCGCCCCTCAAGGGGCGATGCGGGCGGACCGGCGGAGCCGGATCCGCCGCATCCTGGATAGCGTCAGTTGCGTGCGGGGACGGTGCTGGCGAAGCGGGATCGGCGGCGTCGTAGATAGCGCCGCGGCAAGGGCGATTGTTGATATCATCGCCGGCATGAAATCGGCCGACACGTCAGTTGCCGCGGGCAACGCTTCATCTTCCCCGCGCGCGCAATCGGCGCTGTCGTGGGATTCCTTTCTCGCCACCTACCTGCCGGCGCTGATCCTGGCGCTGGGCGCCGGCATCGCGCTGCCGGCCATCCCCACGCTGGCGCAATCCTTCGGCGTGGGCTTCGGCGTTGCCAGCGGCGTCATCACTTCGTTCCTGCTCGGCAACCTGGCCGGCACGCTGCCGTCGGGATGGCTGATCGACCGCTACGGCCGCCGGCCCGTCATGATCGCCGGCCCGGCGCTGACCGCGGTGACGGCGATCCTGGTCGTGTTCACGCAATCGTTCACGATGCTGCTTGTCCTGCGCTTTTTCAATGGCTGCGCGGCGCAGATGTGGCTGATGGCGAGGCTGGCCGCGATTTCTCAGAATGCGCCGCCGGCGCAGCGCGGACGGCTGGTGAGCTGGATGTTCGGCATGGACAATACCGGCAAGCTGGGCGGCCCGGTGCTGGGCGGGTTCATCGCGGCAGCCTGGGGCCCGCGGGCGCCCTTCGTGGCCTACGCCGTCCTGGCGCTGCTGTCGCTGGCGCCCGCGCTGGCCTTTTCGCGCGGCGAGGCGCACGAGGAACGGCCGGCGCCGGCCAAAGACGCCGCCGCGCCCACACTGACGCTGCGCCAGATCGTGATGCCGCGCCTGCCCTATTTCGGCGTGGCGCTGTTCGCCGGCCTGACCCGCGGCCCGCTGCTGGCCGACCTGCTGCATCTGTACGCCGCGTTCGCCTACAACCTGGGCCCGCGCGCGATCGGCTACCTGGCCACCGCCGCCACCGCGTTGTCGTGGCCGATCGGCTTCCTGGCCGGCTGGATGATGGACCGCTTCGGCCGCAAGCAAACGATGGTGCCGGGCTTCACCGGCGTCGGCATTTCGATGGCGGCGCTGGCCGCGTCCGCCTATCTGCAATGGAGCCTGACCTGGTACGTGGCGCTGTTCATGCTGGGCGTGGCGCTGCAGGCGCTGACGGGCGGCTCGATCCAGACCGTCGGCGCCGACGTCGCGCCGCCCGAAGCGCGCGGCAGGTTCCTGGGGCTATGGCGCTTTACCGGCCAGGGAGGCGCCACCGTCAGCCCCATCCTGTTCGCGGTACTGGCCGACCACGTGGACTACGGCTCCGCCTTCCTTTTCGTCGCGCTGTCGTCCGTGGTGGTGGCCTACCTGCTGGTACGCTACATACCGGAAACCGGCCGTCACTGAACCTGGGGCCCTACGCCGTCCGAGGCTTGAACTTGCCGATGATCGCGGTCAGCAGCGCGCCGCCGATGCCGCCGACGACGACGTGCGTGATCGCGCCCGGGAAGCTCAGCTTGTCGGATGCGTTCTCGACCAGCGGCATCGTCGAGAACAGCAGATGGCTCAGCGCCCCGCCGCCGGCAACGCCGACGATGGTGGTACCGACCATGCCGAGGCTGAACTGCGGGAACAGCTTGGCAAACAGATGGGCGCCGAGCCCGCCGGCGATCAGGCCAAGGGCCAGGGCTTCAGTGATCCACACCATTTTCGATCTCCTTTCATCATTTATTGTTGGTGGAGTGGACAAGATACTTACAACTCACTGAACAATCAAGAAGCTGACGGCAAGCTGGCGGGGAGCCGTTGCGGCCGTGTCGAATCGGCCCGCCGCCGCCCCGCGCGGGCTCCCTGTCCGGCGCGTTCCGATGGCGTTATGCTGCGGAACGCAGCCTGCGGCACGACTGCATCCGCCCGCGAGTGTGCGGCAACCCTTTCCGGGAGGCGCGATGGCCGATCTGCCCAACAGCATCCAGGAGTTCGTCGATGGCATCGCGGCCAGCGTGGCGATCGTCGGGCGCGACGATTCCGGGCGGCTGATCGTCCCGGCCTGTAACGACCTTTTCTTCCAGATGACGGGCGGGCGGCGCCTGAGCGCGTGCGACTTCCCTGCGCCGTTCGATACCCTGCTGCCCAATTACGCGCGCAACGAATTCCGCCAGAAACTGCTGGAATGCTTCCAGGCCGGCACAGCCCAGGAACTGGAGCAGGCCTACGACCTGCGCGACGGCACCCATTGGTGGCGCATGTCGCTGAAGCCGTTCCGGCACATCGATGCCGGGGCCACCGTGGTCGAGATCCTGGTCACCGGGCTCGACATCACTCCGAAAATGCAGCTGACCCACGATCTGGAGGTCAGCACCTCGCGTTTCCGCTCCGTGGTCGACGCCGCCTACGACGCCATCATTACCATCGACCAGCAGCAGAACATCACCCTGTTCAACCGCGCGGCGGAAAACCTGTTCGGCTACACCTCGTCGGAAATGCTCGGCAAGCCGATCGAAAGCCTGCTGCCGGAAAAATACCGCAGCCACCACGCCCAGTACGTGCACCAGTTCGCCCGCTCGCCGGTGCGGTCGCGGCAGATGGACGAGCGCAACCGCGTCTACGGCCAGCATCGCGACGGCACCCTGCTGCCGGTCGAGATCGCGATCTCGAAGATCAACGTGGACGGCCTGATCGAATTCACCGCGGTCATCCGCGACATCACCGACCGCGTGCGGCTGATGGACCTGCTGCAGAAACAGGCCGTGACCGACCAGCTCACCGGCCTGCCGAACCGGCGGGAATTCCTGGAAGTGGCGGGCAACATGCTGAAGGCGGACGGCGAGCTGTCGGTATTCATCCTCGACATCGACTTCTTCAAGAAGATCAACGACAGCCACGGGCACGACATCGGCGACGAAGTCCTGCGGGCGCTGGCGAAGATCGCGATGTCCGCCGGCTCGAAGATCGACATCTTCGCCCGCTGGGGCGGCGAGGAATTCGTCGCCGCCATGCCCGGGACGACGCTGGAACAGGGCAAGGCCATCGCCGACGGCCTGCGGGCAAAGATCGAACGGCAGGATTTCAGCCACAACTGGCGCGTCAAGCCCATTGCGTTCACGGTCAGCATCGGCGTGGCGGCGCGGGCGCCGGGCGAGCGCGACCTGCAGGCGATCCTGAAGCGCGCCGACCAGGCGCTGTACCGGGCAAAGGAGAACGGGCGCAACCGGGTGGAGGCGGGGTAGGCCTTCGCCGGGCCGGCAGCCTTCGAACCGCCCCGGCCTTCAGTGCTCGAGCGTGAACCTGGGCACCACGTAGCCGTCGGGATGGTCGGCGTAGACCATCCGCACCGGCGCGTCGAGCCTGACGTTTTCCAGCTCGGCATGATCCATGTACGACACCATGATGGGGCCTTCTTCCAGCTGAACGGCCACCACCAGATGGGGCGCGGGGTACGCCGGCAGGTACTGGCGGTGGAACACGGTCCAGGAGATGATCTTCGCCTTGCCCGAGATGGGCTTCCACTCGTATTCCATGCTCAGGCTGACGGGGCACATGGGGCCGGGCGGATAGCGGAACTCGCCGGACTCCGGGCAGCGCTGCAGCTTCATCTGCCTTTCGGCGATGCTTTTCCACATGGGCGCGTCGTAGGGCGAATACAGACGGGGCGATTTGCTCATGATGCGGCCTCCTCAACGCCCGTAGATGATGGACATGGCCTTGCCTGCCACGTCGGACACGTATTGCACGTACCGGCAGTCGGGCACCTGCCGGCCGCCCAGGCCGCCGCGCACCTGGCGCACCGCTTCGACCTGGTGGCTCCATCCCTGCATGTAGGATTCCGACAGGTGGCCGCCATGGGTATTGATCGGCAGCTTGCCGCCGACCCCGATGCCGTTGTCGGCGATGAACTTCGCCGCCTCGCCCGGCCGGCAGTAGCCGAAACCCTCCAGCGCGAAGAAGATGTGCGGACTGAAGCTGTCGTACACCAGCAGCGCGTCGATATCCTCCGGGCCGATGCCAGCCGCCGCGTACACCTGCCCGGCCGCGCCCTGCTGCGCCGGCAGGTAGAAATCCATCAAGCGCGGGCCCAGGCTGGTGGCGTTGTGATTGAGATCGCTGCGGCCCAGGCCGTGGATCGCCACCGCCTTGTCTGACGCGCGCCGCGCGCGGCTGGCCTCCATGACGATCAACGCCACGCCGCCGTCGTTGATGAGGCAATAGTCGTTCACGCGCAGCGGCTCGGCCACGTATTTCACCGCCAGGTAGTCGTCCAGGCTCAACGGCTTTTTCTGCATGATGGCGTTGGGATTCAGGCTGGCCCACTGGCGCTGGGCCACCGCGACCTGCCCCAGGTCGCGGTCGGTGATGCCGCGCAGCGCCTTGTAGCGCTGGAACATCAGGGCGTAGAGCGCGCCCTGCGAGGTCAGCCCCCAGGGGCTGTGGTACACGTACGACAGGAACGACCCGCCGCCCATGGCCTCGGGCCCGCCGTACTGAACCGCCGCCGAGCGCTGGTCGTTGCCGTACACCAGCGCCACCACCTCGGCCATGCCCGACTTGATGGCCATGACGGCCTGGAACATGGCCTGCACGGCGTCGGCCTGGCCGCCCCAGCGCGGATCGATGTTCAGGATCTCGCCCATGCGTTCGTAGGCGGTGGTGGGGCCTACGATCAGGCCGTCGATCTCGTCGCGCGAAATGCCGGCGTCTTCCAGCGCGCGCTTGAATGCGAGGGCCGCGTAGCCGTAGGAATCGTGGGGCTTCTCGCCATTGCGCACGCGCCGGTAGTCTTCCACCCAATCCGTGTGGCCGACGCCGGTCACGGCGGCGATCTGCGATGTGCTGGTGTCCATGGCAGTGGTTGTCACCTGGCCGTTCTCCCTCAATGTGGACTATCTATTCACGTAAAGCTGGACATCGTGCCTGCCATTATCCCCAGGGAATGGCGGTCCTGCCTACCGCATGGAGTCCATAAGGTGAGATTCGGCGGATGAAGATACCGCGGGCGAATCAAGCCGGTACGTACCTTACCCAAACTAACGGACAGGCCTTTCCATGTTTTCTATAGTGAAGCTTTCCCAGACCGAAGAGGAAACGATCATGGACGACAATCGCATCAAAGGCGCCGGGAAGGAAATCAAGGGTACCGTGAAAGAAGCGGCAGGCAAGGTAACGGGCGACCGCCGGACCGAAGCCGAAGGCAAGGTCGAAAAGACCGTGGGCAAGGCCCAGCGCAACATCGGCGAAACCGCGGACAAGGTGCGGGACGCCATGGACGACGAATAAGTCTTCTTGCAGTACGCGGCTGGCCCGCAGTCCTGGACTGCGGGCTTTTTTTCGCCCGCGGCAAACTGCCCGGCGTCGAATAAAACGGGGGCGGGAATGCTTTTTGCGGCATCGGTTGCGCGGTTCCCCTTTATTTCATATGGAAACCAGGAGACTTCATGCGATCCATTCTCTTGTGGCTGCTGGGCGTGCCCATTCCCATCATTATTCTGATCGCCCTGTTCTGGCACTGACCGACATCCAGAAAAAAGGAGAAAAACATGCAGAATATCCAATCGGCCACACCGTATGCCGGCATGCCGGTCGGCATCGAATCGCCGCGTTCCGCCGTTTCGTGGGGCGCGGTCATCGCGGGCGCCGTCATTGCGGCAGCAGTATCGGCCATGCTGATCGTGGGCGGCACGGGGCTGGGTTTCCTGGCCGTTTCGCCATGGCGGCAGGAAGGAGCGTCGGGATCCGCGCTGGCCATCGGATCCATCGTCTGGCTGCTGATAACGCAGATCATCGCCTACGGGGTGGCAGGATACGTCGCGGGCCGGCTGCGCACCAAATGGACGGACGCGGCCGTCGACGAAATCTATTTCAGGGACACCGCCCACGGCTTTCTCGTGTGGGCCCTGAGCGCGGTAGTCGGGGCGCTCCTGCTGGCATCGGCGGTGGCCTCGGCGATATCGGGCACGGCCAAGGCCGGGGCGGCGCTGGCGGGAGCCGGGGCCGGCGCAGCCACCGCCGTGGCGGGTGAAGCGGCCCGCAACGGCGCCGATGACGGCTCGCTGGCCTATTTCACCGACGTGCTGCTGCGGCCGAACGACCCCGCCCTGGCGAGCGCGCCGGGCGCCCCGCGGCAGGAGGTGTCCCGCATCCTCGCGCGCAGCGTGGTCCAAGGCCAATTGTCGGACGAGGATCGCGCCTACCTCACCCGGCTGGTTGCCCAGCGGACCGGGGTGGACGAAGCCACGGCGCAGCAGCGCGTCACCCAGCTGACCGACCAGGCCAGGCAGGCGGCGCAAGACGCCGAGCGGCGGGCACGCGAAGCAGCCGATGCGGCCCGCAAGGGGGCGGCGGCATTCTCTCTGTGGGCCTTCGCCTCGCTGCTCATCGGCGCTTTCGTCGCCAGCTTCGCCGCCACGATCGGAGGGCGTTCGCGCGACAGGTAGCGTCCGGCCGGTCGCCGGCCCATGCTTGCCACGAATGGGCGAGAATGACAGTCATGAATGACTGCCTTCTTGCCCTTTTACATGCCCGTGGCGACGACGCCTGATCTCTTCCCCGGCCCCGCGCCCGGCGAGCGCGAGCGCCTGGGACCCTGCGCCTTCGTGCTGCGCGGATTCGCCCTGCCCTATGTAGAGGGCTTCCCGCCCGCCATCGCCGCCATCGAGGCGCATTCGCCGTTCCGCAACATGGTCACGCCGGGCGGCTTCGCCATGTCGGTCGCGCTGACCAATTGCGGGCAGCTGGGCTGGGTGACCGACAGGCGCGGCTATCGCTACACCCGCACCGACCCCGGTAACGGCAAGCCCTGGCCCGCCATGCCCCCGGCGTTCGCCGGGCTGGCGCGGGACGCAGCCGCGGCGACGGGCTTCGAAAGCTTCGAGCCCGACGCCTGTCTCCTCAACCGCTACCTTCCCGGCGCCCGGATGACGCTGCACCAGGACAGGAACGAAAGGGATTTCGGCGCCCCCATCGTTTCGGTATCCCTGGGCATGACGGCCACGTTCCTGTTCGGCGGCCGCGAACGTTCCGACACGGCCGCCAGGGTGGCCCTGTACCATGGCGACGTGGCCGTGTGGGGCGGCGAAGATCGATTGCGCTACCACGGCGTGATGCCGTTGAAGGGCGATCCCCATCCCCTGCTCGGCAGCCAACGCATCAATTTCACCTTTCGGAAGGCGGGCTGATCCATGCCTGGCTTGAACACAGCGCGCGGCCGCCGATGAGTTAAGGTAACGGACACGAACACTACAACTACAAGAGCCCGGAGGAGACCTTGGGAAAACGTCTTGGAAACTGGTACTTCGGCTGGAACATCGTAGCCGTGGCGGCCATTCTCACGCTGCTGACGGTCGGCATGCGCATGGGCATCGGCCCCTTCTTCCTGCCGATGGCGCGCGACCTCGGCTTCAGCCGCAGCCTGCTGGCGGGCATCGTCGCGCTCGGCATGCTTTGCTATGGCCTGGCCATGCCGGTGGCGGGCCACCTGGCCGCCACGCGCGGCACCCGCTTCGTGCTGGTGGCGGGCACGGCGCTGATCGCGGCCTCGACCGCGGCAACGGTGATGGCGCACAGCGCGATCGGCTTCCTGCTGGCTTTCGGCGTGGGCCTGTCGGTCGGGCTGGGCATGGTCAGTCCGGTGGCGCTCACCCCGGTGCTGACCCGCTGGTTCATCCGCCGGCGCGGCATGGCGCTGCTGTTCCTGTCCACCGGCTCGATGGGCGGCATGGCGCTGCTGACGCCGGTTTTCACCTACGCGATCGACGTGGCGGGATGGCGCGCCACGCTGGCGGGATTCGCCGCATTCTTCGTGCTGTTCACGATCCCCGCGGCGCTGTTCATCGTGCGCGACGAACCGCCGCCCGGCGCCGACCTGGAACCTTCCGCGGCCGGGCGCGCGCCGGCGCCGAAAGCGCCCGCCGCCAACCTGGGCGTGGCCGATGCGCTGCGCACGGTGCCCTTCTGGCAGGTGGCGCTGGGGCTGTTCGCCTGCGGATTCAGCATGAACCTGCTGGGCAGCCAGGGCGTGCCGATGCTGATGGACCACGGTTTCGACGCGATGACGGGTTCGCTGGGCATCGGCCTGATCGGCATCGTGGCCCTCTGCAGCACGGTGGTGCTGGGCCGGCTGGCCGACGCGCTGGAGCGGCGCCAGCTGCTGGCCACCATCTATTTCGTGCGCGGGCTGGGCTTCTTCGGCCTGGTGGCCGCCGGCGCGGACTGGCAGCTGTACAGCGTGTCGGTGATCGGCGGCGTGGCCTGGGCCGGCAGCATCGCGCTGGCCTCGGCCATCCTGGCCGACGTCTACGGCACGCGCACGGTCGGCGTGCTGTACGGCCTGTGCTACTTCGGGCACCAGGTGGGCGGCACCATCAGCGCCTGGCTGGGCGGCTGGGCATACGAAACCTTCGGCACCCATTGGATCGCCTTCGGCTCGGCCGGCCTGTTGCTGCTGGGCGCGGCCGCCATATCGCTGCAGTTGCCCAGGCGCAGCCTGCAGGTCTCGCCGGCCGCCGGCTGAGCGGCGTGACGGCCTACCTGTTCGTGCTGGGCGTGGGGCTGGCGGCCGGCGCGCTGAGCGGGGTCATCGGCACCGGGGCCTCCATCATGCTGCTGCCCGTGCTGGTCCTGCAGTTCGGGCCCAGGCAGGCCGTGCCCATCATGGCCATCGCCGGGCTGATGTCGAACATCGGCAAGGTGCTGGCGTGGCGGCGCGAAATCGACTGGAAAGCCTTCTCGGCATATTCGGTCACAGGCGTCCCGGCCGCCGCCGTCGGCGCGCGCGGGCTGCTGGTGCTGCCGTCGCATGCGGTCGACATCGTGTTGGGCGCGTTCTTTCTCGCCATGATCCCCTGCCGGCGACGCCTGGCCGCGATGGACGCGCGCCTTGCGCCGTGGCAGCTTGCCGTGGCGGGCGGGCTGATCGGGCTGCTGACCGGCATCGTCACCTCCACCGGGCCGCTCAGCGTGCCGGCCTTCGCCAGCTACGGCCTGGTGAAAGGCGCCTTCCTTTCGACCGAGGCGGCCAGTTCGCTGGCCATGGGGCTGAGCAAGGCGGCGACCTTCCGGGAGCTCGGGCTGCTGCCCTACCCTTCCATCGTGCAGGGACTCGTGGTCGGCGCCTCGGTGATGGCCGGCACCTTCGCCGGCAAGGCCGTCGTCCGGCGCATGAGCGTGGCTTTGTTCCAGCACGTGCTGGACGCGCTGTTCCTGTGCGCCGGCGTCGCCATGCTGTATGCCGCCTGGTCGGACTGAACGCCGCGGGCGGCGGCGCCAGCCGCCGTCGGCTTCCAGGCGCCTACGATTCCTGCGCCTTCCGGCTGCGCACCTCCACCCCCGCCCATTTCTCCATGAACCGGATCAACGTGGTGTAGTCGTCTTCCGCCGCCCCCTGGCTGATCGCGAAGCGCCACAGCTGCCCCACGGTTTCGGCCACCCACATGGTGGCGCCCAGCGAATGGGCCTCGGCCAGGCCGAGGTCGACGTCCTTGGCGATGATGCGCAGCGCCGAGCCGAAATCGAAGGTGCCGGGCAGGATGGCGTCGGGCACTTTTTCCAGCGTGGCGCTGTTGCGGCCGGTGCTGGCGTTGATGACCTCCACCATCAGGTCGGGGTCGAGGCCGGCCTTGGCGCCCATCACCAGCGCCTCGTACGAGGAAGCCATGGCGGTGGCCGAGATCAGGTTGTTGACCAGCTTCATGACCTGGCCCAGGCCTGGGCGCTCGTCGATGGCGAAGATACGCTTGCCGATCCGTTCGAAGAACGGCCGCGCCGTTTCCAGCGCCTGCCGGGGGCCGGCCGCCATGATGGACAGCGTGCCGGCGCGCGCGCTCTTGGAGGCGCCGCTGACCGGCGCGTCCAGCACGGCGATGCCGGCTTCGTTCAGCCTGGCGGCGATGGCTTGCACCGCTTCGCGGCCGATGGTCGACAATTCGACGTAGACCCTGGCGCGGCCGGCGCCCGCCACGCCGTTGGCGCCGAAGGCGACTTCCTTGCTGACGGCCGGCGACGGCAGGCAGGCGAAGACGATGTCGGCCGCGTCGGCCACCTCGCGCGGCGAGCCGTGCGCCACGGCGCCGGCCTTGACGAAAGGCTCGCGCGCGGCGGGGCTGGGATCGAAGATGTGCAGGGTGGCGTCGTCGCGCAGCAGGTTGGCGGCGATCAGGCCGCCCATCTGGCCCAGGCCCAGGAAGCCGATATGGTGTTTGGTCGTCATGGAATGTCTCCGTAGTGTGAGCCGCCTTGCGCTTGCCCGAAGACGGGTGTGCCCAGTATACTGACTAACATGTCAGGAAGACAAGGATACGAACAATGAGCACGAGACCGCAATTCAGGCCTGAAGGCGTCATCCCCGCCACCTTGCTGGCCTTCAATGAAGACATGTCGATCGACGAGGCATCCTCGCGCAAACACCTGCGCGACGTCGCCCAGGTGGAGGGACTGACGGCCATCACCGTGAACGGCCACGCGTCGGAGGTCCATGCCTGCACCTTCGAGGAACAGGAACGCATTCTCGGCTTCTCGGTGGACGAAGTGGGCGGCCAGCTGCCGCTGGTGGCCGGCGTGTATGCCGACGGCAGCATCGAAGCCGCCCGCATCGCCGCCATGTCGGCGCGCCGCGGCGCCTCCGCGCTGCTGGTGTTTCCGCCGCACTCGCTCACGATGGGCTCGCAACTGCGCCCGGAAATGGCCATCGAACACTTCCGCCGCATCGCCGGCGCCACCGACCTGCCCATCATCCTGTTCCAGTATCCGGCCGAGTCGGGCGTGCACTACCCCTTCGACACGCTGCTGCGGATTTTCGACAAGGTGCCCACCGTGGTGGCCATCAAGGACTGGTGCAACGACCCGATGCTGCACGAACGCCACATCCGCACCTTCCGCGGCCTGTCACGGCCGGTCAACGTGCTGACCACGCACAGCTCGTGGCTGCTGGGCTCGTTGTCGATGGGCGCGCAGGGCCTGCTGTCCGGCGCCGGCAGCGTGATCGCCGCGCTGCAGGTGCAGTTGTTCCGCGCGGTGCAGGCGGGCGACCTGAAGCGGGCGCAGGAGATCAACGACCGCATCTATCCCGCCGCCCAGGCCTTCTACGCGCAGCCCTTCGTCGACATGCACAACCGCATGAAGGAAACCCTGGTGCTGCTGGGCAAGCTGGAGCGCGCCGTGGTGCGCCCGCCGCTGATGAAACTGCCTGCCGCCGAGATCGACCGGCTGGCGCGCATGATCGACGCGGCCGGCCTGCGCGACGGCGCCGGCGCCCGCTAGCGGGGCCCGCGGCCATGACGACGCGCCGCAACGCCGAGCTGCCGGAGGCGGCGGTCCGCACGCTGCTGCAACCGGGCCGGATCGGCACGGTCGAGATCCGCAACCGCATCGTCATGCCGCCGATGACGACGCGCTGCGCCGACGAACAAGGCTTCGTGACCGGCGACACGCTGGCCTATTACCAGGCCCGGGCCGCCGGCGGCGTGGGCCTGATCACGGTAGAAATGTCGTCGCCCGAGGCCGCGGGCCGCCACCGCCGCTTCGAACTCGGCATCGCCGACGACAAATTCATCCCCGGCCTGTCGCGCCTGACGCGGCTGATCCACGACCACGGCGCGCGTGCCTCGATCCAGCTCGGCCATGCCGGCGGACATACGCGCGCCGACGTCACCGGCTGCACGCCGGTCGCGCCGTCGGCCTTGCGGCACTACGTGCAGGAAGGCGACACGATCGAAGTCATGCCCGAAGCGATGACGCGCGAGCGCATCGGGCAGGCGGTCGAAGCCTTCGCCCAGGCCGCCGTGCGCGCGCAGGCCGCGGGCTTCGACATGGTCGAGGTGCACGCCGCGCACGGCTACCTGCTGTCGCAATTCCTCTGTCCGGCGGAAAATCTGCGCCGGGACGAATATGGCGGCAGCCTGGAAAACCGCGCCCGCTTCGCGCTCGAGGTCGTGCGCCGCATCAAGCTGCGCGCGCCGGACCTGCCGGTGATCTTCCGGCTGAGCGCCGACGATCTGTTCCCCGGCGGCATGGGCTTCGACGAAGGGCGGCAGGTGTCGGTCTGGGCGGCCGAGGCCGGAGCCGACGCCATCAACGTGTCGGCCGGCCACTACCGTTCGCTGCCGTCGGCGGCCGTGATGATCCCGCCGATGGCGATGCCCGACGCCAGCTTCCTGGATTTCGCCGCCCGCATCAAGGAAGACGTGGCGGTGCCGGTCATCGCGGTGGGCCGGCTCGGCGTGCCGGAACTGGCAATCGACGCGGTGGCCGCCGGCCGCGCCGACTTCGTGGCGCTCGGGCGCCCGCTGCTGGCCGACCCCGAATGGGTTGCCAAGGTGCGGGCCGGCCGGCCGGTGCGGATGTGCGTGGCCTGCAATACCTGCGTCGACGGCATGCGCGAGGGCGATCGCCTGCATTGCCTGGTCAATCCGGCCACCGGCCGGGAACGCATCTACGGTAACACCGAAGCGACCCAGCGGCTGCGCTATGCGGGCAAGTCCATCGCCGTGGTCGGCGCCGGCCCGGCGGGCCTGAGCTTCGCGGCGCTGGCGGCGCGCGGCAACGAGGTGGTCGTCTTCGAACGCGCGGCGCGCGCCGGCGGTTCGCTGCTGCTGGCCGGCGAGGCGCCCCGCTTCCAGAACGTCGAGGCCAGGGTGGCGAGCCTGGCGCGCTTCATCGCCGGGCTGGAACGGGAATGCGTCGAACGCGGCGTCGGATTCGTCTTCAACCACGAGGCCGCCGCGGCGGAGCTGCAACGCTTCGACGTGGTCGTGATCGCGACCGGCGCGCGCTACCGCTGCGGGCTGGACGGGCTGGCGCGCCGGGCGCTGCGCGGCGGCCTCTTCCGCTGGCCGGGGCTGCGGCGCCTGGCGGGCTGGCCGGCGTTCCGCGACTGGACTTATTATCGTGCCAGGACGCCCGCCGTTCCGGCGCTGCGTGGGCTGGCCGGCCCGGAGGTCGTCGTGATCGGCGACGCGCGCAAGCCGGGCAAGAGCGTGGACGCCATCCGCCAGGCCTATGCGGCGGCGCTGGAACGCCGGGACGGCGGCGCCGCCGATGCGGGCGGCCCGGCCCATCCGCGCGGCCATTGATCGGGGGAACGGTAAACCTTGGAAGATGTTGTCAAAGAACCCATGCTGATGCGCGACCGGATCAAGGCCGTGACGACGGAAATCCTGATCCGCGACGGCTACCAGGGCCTGCGTTTTCACCAGATATCCGAACGCTTGGGGATCACGCGCGGCAACGTGCACTACCACTTCAACAACAAACAGGAGCTGATCGAGATCGTCACGGTCGAATACGTGGAAAACGTCATCGACCGCTTCCGGGTGATCTGGACCGACGACAGCACCACGCTCAAGCAGAAGATCGAAGCGCTGCTGGCCTTCCACCGCTCGCGCTACGACACCTTCAATCCGCCCGGCACTTCCGGCCACAGCTGGAGCCTGATCTCGGTGCTGCGCGCCGACCGCCACCTGCTGGGCGACAAGGCGCGCAACGCGCTGGAGCAGTTCGCCCGCTCGCTGGAAAAATACATCCTGACCGGCGTGGGAATGGAAGTGACGGCGGGCCGGCTGCGGGCCGATGCGCCGGTGCAGGAAATCATGCTGCAGTTCGTGGCGATCGCCAACAGCGCCGGCGCCCTCACGCAGGACACCGGCTCGTTCGACAAGCTGGCCGACCTGTACCTGGGCTTCTACCGCATCGTCGAACACGCCTACGGCGTCGCGAAGAAGAAAGAAAAGAAAGCCGGAGCGGACTGAGGCCAGAGCGCCGGGCGGCCGCCCGGACGGCCTCGAACGACGCCAAACCGCCTCAACGCGCCTCAAACCGCCGCGGCCAGCCGCATCAGGCCGCGCGCATCGGGCCCATCCTCGTCGAACACCGCGGCCACGATGGCGTCGGCCCGCTCGCGCGGCAGCAGCGCCGCCGTGCAGGCATGGAACTTCGCCTCGATCGCGGCCCGCGTCATCGGATTGGCGCGGCTGCCGAGATTGGCCTGCGCGATGCGCTCTATCGTCCGCCCGTCGCGCAGCCGGACCCGCACGCCGCCGGGATAGGTCTTGCGGCCCGTCCACTGCGGCTGGACCTCGTAGCCGATGCGCGCGGCCAGGGCCCGGATGGCGGGGTCGGCCAGGCTGGCTTCGGTGTAGTTCGACAGATCCATGCGGCCGGTGCAGAACAGCTCGGCCACCGAATGCGCGGCGCTGATCCGCGCCTGCGCCGGCGTGGCGGGCCGCTGCTTGGACTGGCGCGGCTCACAGATGGTGTCGACCATGTAGCCGGCCACCAGGCAATCCACCGATTCCACCTCGCCCGGGCCGAAGCCGCCGCTGCGCAGCGCGTCGAAGGCGGCGTCGATCACGCCGTGCATGATGTGGGCGTTCGGATAGGGCTTGAACGAGATCTCGCGGTTTTCCCAGGTCCGGCCGAGATCGGCGGCGATGCGCGCGAAATCGGGCGCGGCCGCGCCTTGCACGTGCGAGGCGTAGACCCCCGCGCGCCCTTCGATGACGGTGCCCGGGCCGGTGAGCCCGCCGTGCGCCAGGTCGGCCGCCAGCACGCCGGCCATGGCGCCCCAGCCGGGCTGGGCGGCCTTGGCCCAGGTGCCATCGGCCCAGCTCTCCAGCAGCCCGGCCGCGAAGCCGCCGGCGATGCCCAGCGCGTCGGCCATGCGCCGTGCGTCGAGCCTGCGCGCCAGCGCCGCGGCCGCGGCGGCGCCGAACGCGCCGAAGATGCCCGTGGGATGGAAGCCGCGCGCATGGAAGGCGCCCGGCGCGCCGAGCGCGACGCGGCAGGTCAGCTCCGAGGCCAGCGCGACGATCCGCAGCAGCTCGGGCCCCGGCAGGCCCCGCGCCTCGGCCGCGGCCAGCGCGGCGGCCACCACCGGGCTGGACACATGGACCACGGTTTCATTGTGCGAATCGCCGAAGTCCAGCGCCTCGGCCAGCGCGCCGTTGGCGAAGGCGGCGGTCTGCGCCGGCACGCCCGCCGGGCCGGCCAGCACCGTGGCCCCGCCCTGCGGGCAGCGGGCCTCGCCCACCGCGGCCGACAGCGCGCGGCCGATGGGCGAGGCGGCGCCGGCGATGCCCAGCCCCAGCGTGTCGAGAATCCGCAGCCGGGTCGATGCCAGCACGTCGCCGGGAATGCCGTCGAAAGGCGTATCGGCGCACCACCGGGCCAGAACGCGGGTAACGGTATCGGAAGCGGCCATGGTCAGCGCCCCGCCGAATAGCCGACGTCGATGGTCAGCGCCGAACCGTTGATGTCCTTGCCCGCGGGGCCGCACAACAGCTCGATCATCGACGTGACGCTGTTTTCGCTGACCAGCCGGCCGGCGGCGGCGCGGCTTTCCATGAAGCGCGCGAAGGCCTCGTCGTAGGACAGGCCCGACTCGGCCATCTGCCTGCGGATGCGCGCCTCGATCGATTCGGTGTGGACGGTGCCCGGACAGATCGCGTTGCAGGTGATGCCGGTGCGTGCCACGTCGACCGCGATCGAACGCGTCAGGCCGAGCAGCGCCGTCTTGGTGGTCACGTACTCGATGCGGTCGGGCTGGGCGAAGAAGCCCAGGACCGAGGCCATGTTGACGATGCGCCCCCAGTCGGCGGCGCGCATCATCGGCAGCGCCAGGCGGCACAGGTGGAACGGCGCCGTGATGTTGACCGCGATCGACTCGTCCCAGGCCGCGCGGCCGAGCGCCTCGGTAGGCTTGAAGTGCCGGACCGCCGCGTTGTTGACCAGGATGTCGACCGGCCCCAGCCGCTCGGTGGTGGCGAGCACCAGTTCTTCGATCTGGTCCACGTCGCGCAGGTCGGCGCCGTGGTATTGCACGCGCACGCCATAGCGGCCGGCCAGATAGTCCGCTTTCGCGGCGGCCACGTCGGGCGCGGCGAAGCCGTTGAGCATCACGGCGCAGCCGTTGCTGGCCAGCATTTCGGCGGTGGCGAAGCCGATGCCGCCGACCGAGCCGGTGACGATGGCGGTCTTGCCCTTCAACATATCGATGGCCTTCCTTTCCGTCACTTGGCCGCGCCGGCCAGCGCTTCGTTGATCAGCGGCGTCCACAGGGCCACCTCCTTGGTCAGGCGCTCCTGCAGGGCCCTGGGCGTGATCTGTTCCTGCGGCACGATGACCACGCCCATCTCGTTCATCTTCTTGGCGATGCCGGGGCCGCGCAGCACTTTCTTCAGCGAGGCGTTGACCGTGGCGATGACGTCGTCCGGCGTATGCTTGGGCGCGTACATGCCGAACCACACGCTGAAATGGAAACCGGGCAGGCCCGCCTCCTCGGTGGTCGGCAACTGCCTGACCAGGTCCATCCGCTGCGGCGCGGCCAGCGCATAGCCCTTGAGCTTGCCGGCGTCCAGATAGCCCGCGAAGGAAGTGGTCAGGTCGCAGGCAGTATCGGCCTGCCCGCCCAGCACGTCGATCAGCGCCGGGCCCATGCCCTTGTACGGCACGTAGGTGACCTTGGTGCCGATGAAGTGCGAGAACAGGATCGCGCACAGGTAGGAGGCGCCGCCCACGCCGCCGTTGACCATCGTCACGTCGGGCTGGTTTTTCTTCATGTAGGCCACCAGTTCGCCCAGCGTATTGGGCGGCAGGTCCTTGCGGGCCACGATGGCCGCCGGGCCTTCGGCGATCAGGCCGACGTAGGAGAAATCCTTGAGCGGGTCGAACTTCAGGTCGGGATACAGGGCGGGCGCCGTGGCCATGCCGATGTGGTGGAACAGCAGCGTGTAGCCGTCGGGCGCCGCCTTGGCGACTTCGCCCGAACCGATGACGCCGCCGGCGCCGCCGATGTTCTTCACGACCACCTGCTGCCCGAGGTCGTCGGACATGCCGGAGGCGATAAGGCGGGCGATCAGGTCGGTGGGGCCGCCCACGGCGAACGGCAGGATGAGGGTGATCGGCTTGTCGGGATACTTGGCCGCCGCCGGGGCCGCCGCGCCGGCCAGCGTCAGCGCGGCGGCGAATGCGCACAGGAGCTTTCTCATCGGATGTCCCCTCCATAGGAGTGTATTTTTGGATGACGAGGAGTACTGACTGACGTGTCAGCACGATCCGGATTGTGCGCGCGGCTGTATGGATTTGTCCAGCGGGTGTTTGCGGGGGGGGGGGGGGGGGGGACTGCTTGCGATGCGGGACGCCGCCTTGCGGCGGCTGGCGGAAGGGCTTCGACAGGCGGGCGGGAAGGTCAGCGGACCGACAGCGTGGCCAGCGCGTTCGCCTCGCCGCGCTTCCAGTCCACCGTCACGCCCAGCCCCGGGCCGGTCGGCACGGTAACCATCGGCCGCGCCAGCGACGGGCCGTCGACCACCACCTCGGCGGACTCGGGCACGGCGTTGGCGTAGCGCTGGTCGCAGGTGTAGTCCATGCGCGTGATCAGCGACGCGAGATGCAGGCTGGCGGTATTGCCGATCGCGGACTCGCGCTGCGAGCCGATCATCACCGGGATCTGGAAGCGCTCGCACGCGGCCACCAGTTGCGAGGCCTTGTACAGGCCGCCGCATATCTGGACCTTCAGATTGGCCACGAAGCCTTCGGGGGACTTGACCAGTTGCTGGAAGTCCCACGGCGTCTGCATCGATTCGTCGAGCAGGATGGGAATGCGCAGCTGGTCGCGCAGCGATCGCAGCGCCTCCCATTCCTGGGAGGGATACGGCTGTTCGAGCAGGATCAGGCGCAAGGCGCGCAGCTCGTCCAGGTAGCGGTAGATCTCGCCCCGGTTCACGTACCCGGCGTTGGCGTCGAGCCGCAGCCAGGGCCCGCGTTCGCCGACCGCCTCGCGAACCACCGACAGATGGGTCAGGTCTTCGACGACGCTCTGCCCTCCCTTGAGCTTCAATACGGTGAAGCCCTGCTCGGCCGCCTCCACCGCCTTGGCCTTCATCTTTTCGCTTTCGGCCAGCCCGATCGACACCGTGATCGGCACCTCCCGGCTGGACGCTCCGCCCAGCAGCGAACCGATGGACGCGCCGAACGCCTTGCCCTTGATGTCGTGCAGCGCGATGTCGAGCGCCGCCTTGGCGCAGGGATTGCGCGGAATGGCGGCGTCCATGTCGCGGATGCGCTCGCGGATGTTCAGCGGGTCCTTCCCGAGCAGCGCGGGCGCGAGATAGCGCTTCATGGTCTCGACCATGCTTTCCTGGCCCTCGCCGAAATAATCGACGATGGGCGCGCCTTCGCCATGGCCCACCAGGCCCTCGTCGGTGCGGATTTCCACATGCGTGTTGGGCAGGAAATCGTAGGCGCCGGTGCGGACGGCGAAGCTCTCCTTGCGCGGGATGCGCATCGGACGGATCAGGACCTCGGTAATTTTCATGGCGTGTCTCCTCTGTGCTGCAGGGGCGGGATGCCCCGGTCGATCAGGTTGGAAAGCTCTCGGTCCGCACTGCCAGGTCATTGGCCTCGGTCATCACCCATCGCGCCAGCGTGTCGCGCGCATTGGACACGTGCTGCCTGACCGCCCGCTCGGCGCCGGCCGCGTCGCGCCGCTCGAGCGCCGCCAGCAAGGCCCGGTTTTCGGCGAGCGACTCGCGCGGGCGGCCCAGGTGGCGGTGGGCCATCATGGCGCCCAGCAACCGGATGCGGGCGTCGAGCGATGCCAGGATGGAGATGAGGCATTCGTTGCCTGAAGCCCTGGCGATGATCCGGTAGAACTGCCGCGTATTGCCGCGAAAGTCGGCGAGCCTGCCTTTTTCGATATGGCTTTCGGCGCGATCCAGGCACTGGCGCAACGAAGCCAGCACGGCGGCGTCGCAGCGCGGCAGCATTTCGCGCACCGCCTCCACTTCCAGCGCCTCGCGCACCTTGTACAGATCGATGGCTTCCTTGAACGACAAGGTACGCACCACATAGCCCCAGCCGCCCGCCCGGCTGACCAGGCCTTCCTGCTCGAGCTGCCCGAGCGCCAGCCGGATCGGCGTGCGGCTGAGGCCGACGGCCTCGGCCAGCGCCTGGGTTCGCAGCGGCTGCCCCGGCCTGAGTTCGAGGTTGAGGATGGCGTCCTTGAGATAGGTATAGGCTTCGGTCTGCGAATCGGACATGAATCGAATCCTTTCTGGATCCACGAGAATGCGGTGCGGAGCGCATCGGCCGCAGGGCGTTCAGCCGCCCGACACCACCCCGGCGATGCATCGGCCCACCTGCTCGGGAGCTTCGAGCGGCGTGTAGTGCCGGCAGCCGGGCAGCACCGTGACCCGGGCGCCCGCGATAAAACCGGCGGCCTCCCGAGACATGGCGGGCGGCGTGGCGTAGTCGTCCTCGCCCACCACGAATGCCGCCGGGCCGGCATAGGCGCCCAGGAGTCCGCGTTCGTCGGCCGTGCCCAGCATGCGGCAGGCCGCGGCGTAGCACTCCGGGTCGTTGCGCACAAACGTGGCGACGGCCTGTTCGACGATATCGGGATTGGCCTGGGCAAAGCCGGGGCTGAACCAGCGCGCGACCTGGAATTCGACCAGCGAGGCCAGGCCATCGGCCAGCCCGCGTCGCGCCCTGTCTTCCCACGCGCCGGCGGCCTCGGGACCGTACCAGGCGGTGGAATCGATCGCGGTGAGGCTGGCCAGGCGCCCGGGGAAGCGGCCGGCGAAGGCCAGCGCGACGGTGCCGCCCATGGAGCATCCCACCAGGTGCGCGATGGGCGCGCCGACGGCGTCCAGCACGTTGGCGGCATCGCGCGCGAATCGTTCGGTGGTGAACGGCGCGGGGGGCCTTCCGGAGGCGCCATGGCCGCGGCAGTCAATGGCATACAGCGTGCCGGGCACGTCGAGCACGGCTGCCACGCGCTCCCACATGCGGCCGTCCATCGCCAGCGCATGGATGAACAGGACCGGCCTGGCAGCGGCCGCGCCTTCGCGCAGGACGCGAACCGCCAGTTGCACGCCGTCGTCGGTGCGGACTTCGATCGTGCGGGGCGCGACGGCCGCTTTCTTGCCACTGTCCATGGTCATCCTCCAGCCGATTGAATCCTAATTGGATCCAATCCTAGACGAAATCGAAGGCGTGTCAAGCTGTCGGATCCACCAGCCGCGGCAGAGGCGGCGGGGGGATTTCGTCGCATCCTGTCGCAAGTTTGTCTTCGCAATGTGTACCTCTTTGTCGAAGCTGCGATATAAAGCCGGCATAAGTGGTAAGACCCGCCCCCGGGGAAGATAATGAAACGCCACGAATCCCGCCCCCTACTGCCCGCCGTTCGAACCGGCATCGCCGCCGCGGCGCTCGCCCTCGGTCCGCTGTGCGCCGGCGCGCAGGACGACGCCGTGCCGGCCTACAAGACGCTCGACAGCATGGAGGCCCGGGTGCAGGGCTGCGTCACCTGTCACGGGCAAAGCGGCCAAGGCACCAACAACGGCTACTTCCCCCGCATCGCAGGCAAGCCCGCGGGCTATCTGTACAACCAGCTGGTCGCATTCCGCGACGGAACGCGGCGCTACCCGCCGATGAATTACCTGGTGGCCTACCTTCCGGACGGATACCTGCGCGAGATCGCCGAGCACTTCGCCAGGCAGCAGCCCCCCTTCTCTGCGGGCGGCGCGCCGACGGCCGACGCCGCCACGCTGCGGCGCGGCCAGACGCTGGCCACGGCCGGCGATCCGGATGCCGGCGTTCCGGCCTGCGTCACCTGTCACGGCGCCGGGCTCACCGGCATGAACCCGGGCATTCCGGGGCTGGTGGGCCTTCGGCAGAGCTATATCGCCGCCCAGATTACCCGGTGGCGTGTCGGCGAACGCCACGCCGCGGAGCCGGACTGCATGAAGCGGATAGCGGGGCGCCTGTCCGACGCCGATATCACCGCCGTATCGGCATGGCTGGCCACGCAGCGGCCGCCGTCCAATCCCTCGCCCGAGTCCCCGAACCTGGTACGCATGCCGCTGGCATGCGGCAGCCAACGGTAACGCGATGAGAACACGCACCGCATTGTTCGCCGTCCTGGCCCTGCTTGTCATCGTGGCGGCAGGCGTGGTCTACGTCCTGTATCCGGCGGCTCTGCCGCGCGGCGAGCATGCCGCAGCCGTCGACGCGACGACGCAGATCATCACGAAAGGCGAATACCTGGCTCGCGCCGGCGATTGCGTGGCCTGCCACACCGCGCCCGGCGGCAAGACCTTCGCCGGCGGGCGCGCAATGCCGACGCCGTTCGGCGCCCTGTATACGCCCAACATCACGCCCGACGACGAAACCGGCATCGGACGGTGGACGGCCGAGGAGTTCTACCGGATGATGCACACCGGAGTCTCGCGCGACGGCACGCTGCTCTACCCGGCCATGCCCTTCGCCTCGTACACCAAGGTCACGCGCGAGGACTCCGATGCCATCTACGCGTACCTGATGTCGGTTCCGCCGGTCAACCTGAAGAACCGGCCGCACGAGCTCAAGTTTCCGTACAACAACCGCGAGCTGCTGCTCGGCTGGCGCGCGCTGTACTTCCGCCAGGGCGAATACCAGCCCGACCCGCAACAGTCGAAGCAATGGAACCGCGGTGGGTATCTGGTCCAGGGCCTGGGGCATTGTTCGATGTGCCACACCGCCATCAACGCCCTGGGCGGATCGAGCACCTCGCGGGAATTCGAGGGCGGCATGATTCCGAACCAGAACTGGTATGCGCCGTCGCTGACCTCGAACCACGAGGCCGGGCTGGGCAACTGGACGATCAGGGAGATCGCCGATCTGCTGCAGATCGGTGTTTCCCATCGCGGCACGGTCTATGGCCCGATGGCCGAAGTGGTCTACAACAGCCTGCAATACATGAGCGACGACGACATCGAAGCCATGGCCGTCTACCTGAAGGCCTTGCCGCAACGGGATTCCGAGCCGCCGCCCACCAGCCAGGCGCGCCTGGTCGATCCCGGCACGCTGGAACTGGGCCGGCGCATCTACGGCAAGCAATGCGCGGTCTGCCACGACGAAGAAGGCAAGGGGCATCCGCCCGCCTACCCGCCGCTGGCCGGCAACCAGTCGATCACGATGGCATCGCCGGTCAACTCCATCCGCATGGTGCTCAATGGCGGCTATCCGCCTGGCACGCAAAAGAATCCGCGGCCGCATGGCATGCCGCCGTTCGGCCACATTCTGGACGACCGGGAAGCGGCCGCCGTGGTGACCTACATCCGCGTGGCGTGGGATAACAGCGGCACGCCGGTCACGCCGGCGCAAGTCAACGAATTGCGCAAACTGCTTCCGGAATAAGGCAGGGCAAGATGGCTGAAGAAAGCGATAACGCCGAACCGCTGCGCCACGAAGATGCGCGGGTGGAAGAGATCGTCAGCAAGGGCCCCATGGGCGCCTTCGCCGTGGCCGGCGTGGCGACCTTCATCGTGGTGGCCATCTATTTCGCCTTCTACCTGGTGGTCTATCTGCCGCGTGGAGCGGTGCAATGAGCGCGACGATGCCGCCGCACGGGCCGCCGGGCCACGCCCCCGAGGCGGTCGCCGTCGCCGCCGAACGGCGCTGGGCCGTCATCGTCGGCGCCATCATCGCGCTGCTGGTGCTGATGATGATCGTGACCGGCCTGCACTGGGCCTCGATGCCGCCTTCGCGCGTGGAGACGGTCGACGTCAAAACGCTGCATCTGCGCGGCGAGTTCGTCGAAAGCAATCTCGGCACCGCCGTCGACGCCGACGGCAAGGTGACCGTGCGCCTGGTGGCGCAGCAGTATTCCTTCCAGCCGCAGTGCATCGTGGTCCCGGCCGGGATCCCCGTCACTTTCCGCGGCACCGCCAGCGACGCCATCCACGGCTTCGTGGTCGGCCGCACGAACGCCAACACGATGCTGGTCCCGGGATTCGTCTCCACCTTCACGACCACGTTCTCCAAGCCTGGCGAACAGCTCATGCCTTGCCACGAGTACTGCGGCACCGGCCACGAGGCGATGTGGGCGCACGTGCAGGTACTGCCGCCCGAAGACTTCCTGGCCCGCGCCCGCAACGAAGAGAGGATGAGCTGTGTTCCACGCTAAGAAACTCGTCCTGGCGCACTTCTGGGTCGCCTTCATCGCCTTCCTGGGCGCCATCCTGCTGGGGGAATGGCAGATGTTCGTGCGCAGCCCGCTGGCTGCATGGGTCAACAATCCCGAGCACTATTACCGCTCGGTCACCGCGCACGGCACGGTCATGGCCTACGTGCTGCCGACGCTGGTGGCGATGGGGTTCGGCTACGCCATTTCCGAGCTGGCGCTGAAACGGCCGCTGGTCGGCCTCAAATGGGCCTGGGCCGGTTTCTGGCTGGTCATCGCCGGCACCGCCATGGCCGCGGTCACGATGGCGCTGGGCAGGGCCTCGGTGCTCTACACCTTCTACCCGCCGATGATCGCCAGTCCCTTCTACTACCTGGGCGTGGTGCTGGTCGTGGTGGGCTCGTGGTTCTGGGTCGCGCTGATGTCGATCAATCTGCGCGCCTGGAAAAAGGCCAATCCCGGCGCCGCCGTGCCGCTGGCGATGTTCGGCAACGTGGCCGGCGCCTACCTGTGGGCCTGGACGTCGGTGGGCGCGGCGGTCGAGGTGCTGGTGCTGATCCTGCCCGCCTCGCTCGGCCTGAACGACACCATCAACGCGGGCCTGGCGCGCGTGTTCTTCTCGTGGACGCTGCATGCCATCGTCTATTTCTGGCTGATGCCGGCCTACATCGCGTTCTATACGCTGGTACCGCGCGCCATCGGCGGGCGGCTGTACAGCGACACGATGGGCCGCGTCGCCTTCGTGCTGTTCCTGGTCTTCTCGATGCCCATCGGCATCCATCACCTGTTCGCCGACCCGCAGGTGGGCGCCGGCTTCAAGTTCGTGCATGCGGCGATGACTGCGATGGTGTCCGTGCCGACCTTGCTGACGGTCTTCACCATCGTCGCGTCGGTCGAAATCGCCGGGCGGCTGCGCGGCGGCAAGGGGCTGTTCGGCTGGGTCAAGGCCCTGCCCTGGGACAACCCGATGATGCTGGCGGTGACCTTCTCTTTCGTCATGCTGGGCTTCGGCGGCGCCGGCGGCATCATCAACATGAGCTACCAGCTCAACGAAACCGTGCACAACACGCAGTGGGTCACGGGCCACTTCCACCTGATCTTCGCCGGCGCGATCGTCATCATGTATTTCATGATCGCCTACGATCTGTGGCCGCAGCTGACCGGCTGCGGGCCGCTGCCGCGGCGTCTGGTCAGCACCCAGCTGTGGCTGTGGTTCGTCGGCATGCTGGTGCTGTCGATGCCGTGGCACCTGGTCGGCCTGCTGGGCATGCCGCGGCGCATGGCGTATTTCGACTATACCCATCCCGATCTGCGGTCGCAGGCGTGGACGGTGACGGCCTCGACGCTGGGGGGCCTGCTGCTGGTGGTGTCGGCCTTCCTGCTCGTCTACATCCTGGCCACGGCCGGCCGGCGCAAGGCCGGGCCCCGGCCGCAGCCCTTCTCGTTCAGCCGCATGGCGCATCCCGACGGCCACACGCCCGTGCTGCTGAACGGCTTCGGCCTGTGGGTGGCGATGATGATAGGCCTGACGCTGGTCAACTACGGCTACCCCATCTTCCAGCTCGCGGTACTGAAGGACGCCTCGGTGCCCATCATTCCGATCGGAGGCCGCTGATGAACCGGCACGACGGCCATTCGTGGCGCAATCGCGGGTTCCGGCGCAGCATCGCCGCGCTGGCGGGGCTGACCGCCGGCGCCTTTCTGGTGGGCTTCGTCTGGCTGCCCTCGGTGCACGGCGATTTCACCGCCGGGGGATTGTGGGACAGCATCTGCCGCGCGGCGGGCGCGCCCGCTTCGTGGTCGTCCGGCGCCGACGGAATACGCGCCGGTCCGCCCTCCACCGACGTGATCCTCGAACGATCGATGGCCGACCTGCGCAGCAGCACCGGCTCGGTGGGGCGCGGCGCCACGCTCGCGCTGAACTGCACGATGTGCCACGGCGTCCAGGGCGCCAGCATTTCCAACGCGCCCAATCTTGCCGGCCAGTATCCGGAAGTGGTCATCAAGCAGCTGCTCGACTACAAGAGCGGACAGCGCCGAAGCGCGATCATGCAGGCGCTGACGGCCAATCTGTCGGATCGCGACATCCGCGATCTCGCGGCCTACTATGCCTACCTGCCCAAGGCGCGCACGGCGCCGACCACCTACGACGAGAGCCTGCCGGCGCTGGTGCGCGTGGGCGCCCCGCTGCGCAACATCGCGCCCTGCATTTCCTGCCATGGCGGCGTCGACCAGAAGCTGGGCGCTCCATGGATCGAAGGCATGCCGCGCGAATACCTGGTGGAACAGCTGCAGGCCTTCAGGGCCGGCACGCGGCGCAACGACGCCGAGGCGCAAATGCGCAACATGGCCAGGCCGATGACGGATGCCGAGATCGAAGAGGTGGCGGCGTTCTATGCGCGCAAGGCGGCGGTGGCCGAGGGGCAGTGAAGCGCGGGGCAGACGCCGGGCATCTTGAATGGTGAAGCATCAGGACTCCGGCAGCCCGTTTTTCAGCAGGTCGCGGCCGATCGTCCAGCGATGGACCTCGCTGGGCCCTTCCACGACGCGCAACACCCGCACCTGCCTCGCGATGTATTCCAAGGGAAGATCCTTGGAAAGCCCCATTCCACCGAACAACTGGATGGCCCGGTCGACGACTCTTCCGATCATTTCGGTGGACTGGATTTTCACCATCGCGCCGTCCATCCGGATGTCGGATTCGCCTTTATCGATCCGCCACGCGAGCTTGTAGACGAGCTGGCGCACCATCTCCAGTTCCTGATAGCTATCGGCGATCCAGAACTGGATGGTTTGACGATCGGCGAGCAATTGGCCGAACGTCGAGCGGCTGTTGGCCTGTTCGATCATCATGTTCAGACACCGGGTGGCGAGGCCGACACAGCGGGACGCGATGTCCAGGCGTCTTACTCCCAGGCGCTTCTTCAAGGGCGTGAACGCTTCGCCGATGCCCCCGAGCACGTTCTCGTCCGTCAATTCGACGTTGTCGAAGAAAATCGAATAGGGGGCGTGTTCGCCGATCATGGGAATCGGGCCCGTGATCGTGACGCCGGGCGTGTCCTTGTCGACCAGGAAAGCCGTCATCGCCGCCTTCTGGTTTTCGATGCCTTCGACCTTTGCCAGGACGATCATGAAATCCGCCCTGCGGGCGTTACTGATCCAGGTCTTGTTGCCGTTCAGGTACCACTTTCCGTTCTTGCGCGTGGCCCGCGTCTTGATCGCGCCGGCGTCGGATCCCGCGCCGGGCTCGCTGAGCGCCAGGCAGCTTCTTTTCTCGCCCTTGGCATAGGGGACCAGATAGCGGTCGATCTGGGCGCCCTTGCAAAGCTGGCTGAGGAGGAAAAGATTCGGGCTTTCGGGGGGCAGGACGAACGGCAGGATGGTGTTCTTGATCTGTTCGATGACGATGCATTTGGTCAGCATGCCAAGGTCTTGCCCGCCGAACGCCTCCGGCACGTCAACGCCCCAGAGTCCCAAGGCCTTCGCCTTGTCCTGCAAGGACTTTTCGAGATCGGGCGGAATCAGGGGGTCATCGGTATAACCGCGTTCAGCCTCGCGCCGTATGATCAGGGCCTCGTGCGGAATCAATTCGTTCGTGACGAATCGCTTGACGGTATCGCGCACCATGCGCGTCACTTCTGGAAGTTCGAAATCCATTTCTGTCTCTGTATAGATACCGATCGGGCGATTGCCGCTCACTCGATCCTGGCGCCGGACAGCTGGACGATCCTGGCTGCCTGTTTTTCGGTCCGCTTCAGGAACGCGTCCATGTCCTGCGGCGATCCCGGTATCAGTTCGATGCCGTCGACGGCCAGTGCCTTGATGACGGTGGGCTCGTGCATCGCATCGACGAACGCCTTGTTCAGCTTCTGGATGATGGGGTCGGGCGTGCCTTTCGGCGCCATGATTCCGTACCAACCCAGTATTTCGTAGCCTTCCAGACCCGACTCGGACACGGTAGGCACGTTCGGCAGCGTGGCGGACCGTTTCAGGGAGGTGACGGCCAGCGCCTTCAGCCGGCCGGCCTCGGCCATATTGGTGCTGACCACCAGCGGCGAAAAATTCAGCTGCACCTGCCCGCCGATCAGATCGGTCAACGCCTGGGACGAACTCTTGTACGAGATGTGATTCATGTCGATGCCGGCCATCTGGTTCATCAGCGCGCCGGCCAGGTGGGCGCCGCTGCCTATGCCTGCCGATGCGTAATTCACCTTGTTCGGATTGGCCTTGGCATAGGCGATGAATTCCTGGAAGGTGTTCACCGGCAGTTTGGGGCCGGTCACCACGAGGTACGGAGAAATCGAAACCATCGTGATGGAAGCCAGGTCGGACACGCTGAACGACAGCTTTTTGTAGAGGCTGGGATTCACGGTCAGCGGCGTTCCTGCGAGCAGCAGGGTGTAGCCATCGGGCTTGGAACGGACGACGTAATCCGTGCCGATATTCGTTCCTCCGCCGGCCCGGTATTCAATGACGATCGGCTGGCCCAGCGTTTTCTCGACCTCCTGCCCCAGAACGCGCGCGAACCGGTCGCCGCTGCCGCTCGGAGAATAGGGCAGCACCATCGTTATGGGCCGCGTGGGATAGCCGTCCACATCCTGCGCATGGGCCGGGTGCGTGCCGATACATCCGCTTGCGGCGGCAATCGCGGCGGCCGCCGCCATTGGTTTCAGTTTCATTGTCTCGTCCAGGAAATAGGCTTGCGCTACGACTATATGCCCTGGAAACCCGAAGAAAAATCACCTCCCCGTCCATACAGTAATGAACCCCAGGCAACGCTGAAACGGCTCAATCGTCGGCGCCAACCCGCACCAGCATCTTGCCGATGTTTGCTCCGCGGAACAGGCTGATAAACGCGCCGGGAGCGTTTTCAATGCCTTCGACCACGGTTTCATCGTTGGTCACGGCCCCGCTGCGCAGCAAGCGCTTCAGGTCGGCCAGCGCCGCGGGCCGGTGCGATGGATAATTCGACAATCGGAAGCCCTGGACCGTCACATTGCGGTTCACAATCGCCGCCACGTTGGCCAGGCCGTCAGGCACTGCAAGGTTGTATTGCGAAATCAGCCCGCATATCGCCACGGGAAAAATCATTCAGGCGCCCCAGCACGGCATCGAATACCGGCCGCCGACATTTTCAAAATCGACGTCCACGCCCGAAGGGTCGCCTGCGCGAGCAGATCTTCGAAAATCCCGGCGGTATTATGATGCCTCCGGTCCATAGGCGCGGCAGGCATCAACGGATAAAAAGCGCCCGACTCTCATTATTATTCGGCGCTCCAGAGAAAACCCAACGACGAAAATCGCCGGGGAGCGCAATGACGCTCGTCAATGATTCAGAAAAACGTCAGGAATTCGCAGAAAACTTAACAACCGTAACACTGCGCCCCAAATCGTTTTTTGCGGTTTCAGGCCACTGGCGTGTCACAAGTCTTTCCTAAATTTTCCTCACCGCACGCACCAGGGCGGCAAAAGAAAATTCAATCCAGGGAACCAAGACCATGAACTCACGCCGCAAGTTTCTGCAAGGCGTCGCGGGCAGCGGCCTGTCCGCCGCCGCACTCGCCACCTTCCCGCCCAGCATCCGCAAGGCGCTGGCCATTCCCGCATTCCACGAGACCGGCACCATCAAGGACGTCAAGCACGTCGTGATCCTGATGATGGAGAACCGCGCGTTCGACCACTACTTCGGCACCTACAAGGGTGTGCGCGGCTACGGCGACCGCTTCACGATTCCGCTGCCGGACGGCCGCAACGTCTGGCAGCAGCTCGATGCCAACGGCAACGTGGACCTGCCCTACCACCTGGATGAGACCAAAGGCAACGCACAGCGCGTCGCCGGTACGCCGCACAGCTGGGTCGACACGCAGAACGCCTGGGACGGCGGTCGCATGGCCGCATGGCCGGTGTCGAAGAAGAACCAGACGATGGGCTATTTCGACACCGCTGAAATCCCGTTCCAGCGGGCGCTGGCCGAGGCATTCACCCTCTGCGACGACTACCACTGTGCGTTCCTAGGCGGCACGCACCCGAACCGCATCATGCACTCCACCGGCACGACCGGGGCGTTGTACGGCAAGACCTTCGTGAACAACTTCAGCGGCGACTTCTCGGTCACCACGTCGGCATCGGCCTACTTCGACTGGAAGACCACCGCCGAGCGCCTGGAAGAGGCCGGCGTGAGCTGGAAGGTCTACCAGAACATCAAGAACACCTACGGCTGCAACCCGCTGCTCGGCTTCAAGCAGTTCCGCCAGGCCAACGAGGCGCTGCCGCCGGCGCGCCAGGTCAATACGTCGCTGAGCCAGGCCGCCCAGCCGGTCTACGATCCGGCCGATGCCGAGGCCCAGCCGCTGATCAAAGGCTACGCCAATACACTGCCGACCACCGATGAGGACCCCAATACCAACGGCACTTTCGTCGAGGCCTTCGCCGACGATGTGAAAAACGGCCGTCTGCCGGAAGTCTCGTGGATTGTTCCGACCGACGTGTATTCCGAGCACCCGGGGCCCTCGAGCCCGGTTCAGGGCGCGTGGTTCGTGCAGCAGTTCCTCGACGCGTTGACCGCCGTGCCCGAGGTGTGGAGCAAGACCGTGCTGCTCATCAATTTCGACGAGAACGACGGTTTCTTCGACCACGTGCCCCCGGCCGCCCCCCCGTCGCCGAACGGCGACGGCAGCTACGCCGGCAAGACCACGCTGGACAGCGCCGACCTGGGCGTCGAGTATTTCACGCATCCGTACGTGACCCGCGCCGACACCGGCGCCACGCCCAACAGCCAACCGGCCGGCGGCCCGGACGGCAAGCCGTACGGGCCGGGCCCGCGGGTGCCGCTGTGGGTGGTCTCGCCGTGGAGCCGCGGCGGCTGGGTCAATTCCCAGACGTTCGACCACACTTCGGTGCTGCGCTTCCTGGAAGCCCGCTTCGGCATCAAGGAAACCAATATTTCGCCGTACCGCCGGCTGATCAACGGCGACCTGACCACGGCCTTCAATTTCAAGTCGCCGAACAACGAGCCGCTGCCGACCATCGCTGGCAAGAAGAGCAAGGCCGACGCCGATGCCCTGCGGGCTGCGCAACAGGCGCTGGGCCAGATCGTGCCGGATGCCAACCGCGGCATGCCGGCGCAAGCGACCGGCTTCCGTCCGTCGCGCGCGCTGCCGTACGAGTTGCATGTCGACGCCAGGACCGACGCGGACTCGGGCATCGTCGAACTGACGTTCGCCAACACCGGCCGCCAGGGCGCCGTGTTCCACGTCTACGACAAGCTGAATCTGGACCGCCTGCCGCAACGCTACGCAGTCGAGCCGGGCAAGAGGCTCGACGACGTGTGGAAGCCGGCCTCGACGGGTCGCGACAAGTACGATCTGTGGGTGCTCGGCCCGAACGGCTTTCACCGCGGCTTCAAGGGAGACCTGTCGGCGCTGCGCGGCAGGCACGCGCCGGCCCCGGAAGTGCATGTCACCTACGACCCGGAGCGCAGCGGCCTGCGGCTGGAAGCGCGCAACGACGGCAACGGGCAGCTGACGCTGACGGTCAAATCCAACCGGCTTTACGGCAGGCTGCGCAGCGCCAAGTCCCCCCACCTGCCCGGCCCCGAGCAGGAAGCCGGCGCCGGCACCGAATGGGAACTGCGCCTGCATGGCCGCAGCACCCAGTCGCTGTACTGGAACCTGGAATCGACGGGCTGCTGGTACGACTTCATCGTCACCTGCGAAGCCGACCCCAGCTTCCAGCGCCGCCTGGCCGGCCGCGTGGAGACCGGCCGCCACTCGGTGAGCGATCCGGCCATGGGGATGGCCGACCGCTTTTGATAAAAAGCCCCTGAAAAAATGAACTGCCCCCCGAAGGTCGGATTTCGTCCAACTTTCGGGGGTCAGTTCAATTCAGGGGCTTTTGATATCTTGTACCCCGACGATCTGCTCGCGACTTATCGTGGCTGGTTCCGGTTGGAGCGGTCAGGCGCGATGCTGGGCGGCCGCGTTAGCGCCCGTCCCCTCCGGGGCGCCTTGGAGCGTGAAATCGACGTGGACGGCGTCGTAGGGGAACGCCACGCCGGTGCCCGCGCGGTCCAGGATGCCCGCCTTCAGTAGGGCGTGAACGTCTGCATGCACGGCTTTGACGTCTCGCCCCACTCGGCGCGCAACCTCGCGGATCGGCATGCCGCCCTGCCCGGCCATCGCCTGCAGGATGCCCCACCGCTTCGCGGTGAGCACCTTCCACAGCACCTCCGGTGATTCGAACGAAATGTGGGCACCCTGGGGCTCGCCGTCGAACGCGGCGAGAAATCGGCGCGTGACATCCTCCTGGGATGCCACCGAGAGGGTAACGGTGTTCATTGCAGGTTCCTCCGCTGGTTGACGTCGCGCCAGAAATCGGCGATCAGCTGCGCCGGCGTCGTAAAGGTGTGGCTCACTTCTTCACCATCCACGTGCCGATGGCCGTCCTTCCCGACTTCGTTGTCGTAGCGCAGGACGCAGACCTCGTTCACAACATAGGCCAGACGGTACTTATGGCCGCTGCCGGCGCTGCTGCTGAGCTTGGCCGGCTGCGCCAGCAGCTCGATGCCCTTACCGCCCGTGGTGGTGGCCCCGGCGCAGATCCCGGCGCCGGACCCGGCATTGATGGTGCCACCGACGGCGCCGCCGTGCTGCGGTACGTGGTCGGCAGCTGCGCAAGCCGATATGTCGACGTGGCGGCAGAAGCTGACCGACTCGGCGCCAAGGTGATGGGATTGCAGGGATACGTGCGGGCTATTCAGCCGGCGACACGGCAATAAATCCCCCACCATCCCAACAAAAAAGGCCGCCGAAGCGACCTTTCAGGAATGACGTAAGTCATTGATTTCACTGGCGGAGAGGGTGGGATTCGAACCCACGGTACGGGGTTACCGTACGCCTGATTTCGAGTCAGGTACATTCGACCACTCTGCCACCTCTCCGTTTGCCCGGCCAGAGTAGTCAGAGCCAGACAAGCCCGCAATTCTAGCACCAAACGCGGCACTGCTCAAACACCCCTTCCCGCCTGCGGCAGCGCCGAGCGCAGTTCGCCCGAGATGCGTTCGGCGCTCGCCTTGAGCGCCTCGATCTCGGTTTCATGCACCTTGGGCCGCACGGCGCGCGCCCGGCCGGGCACGATGAAGCCGATCGACCCGAGGAAGGCCTGGTCCGGCCCGATCAGCGGCGCGGCGATGGTGTTGATGCCGCTGCGCGGGCCTTCCTCGAAGGCCGATGCCCATCCCCTGATGCGCACCTGGGCGATCACGCGCTGCAGGCGCGCCGGATCCGTGATGGTCTGCGCGGTGTAGCGCCGCAGCGGCGCCTGGACGACATCTTCCAAGAGCGGCGGCGGCCCGAAGGCCAGCGCGACCTTGCCATGCGCCGACGCATGCAGGTCGTGCGGCTTGCCGCGCGCGATGTCGAGCCCGCCCTGCCCGGCATCGGGCACGCTGTCGAGCAGCACCATTTTGTCGTTGACCAGCACGGCGGCCACCACGGTATGGCGGATTTCCCCGTGCAGCGCCGCCATGGCCGGCCGCGCGAATTCCATGAACCTGAAGCGCGGCGGGATCGCCTTGGTCAGGTTGTAGAACACGGTTCCGAGTTCGAACTTGCCGGTCTCCGCGTCCTGGATGACGTAGCCCAGTTCGCGCAGCGTGTGGATGTGCCGGTGCAGGCGCCACTTGCTGATGTCCAGGCTTCTTGCCAGTTCGCTGGCCCCTTGCTGGAACGGAGACGCGGCCAGCGCTTCCAGCACGCGAAGCGTCAGGCCCACCGATTGGATGCCTTGTGTTGCGGACGAATTGTGCATGCTAGGATGAATTGAGACCCAGTGTTGCGGATATCGCAACGATAAGCGCACACCTTGAAAAGCGCAATGACGACAACAGGAGGAGACGATGTTCTGGAGGATTCACGGTACTCTTGCCGCCGCAGTCCTTGGCGGCGTGCTTGCGGCCGGGCCTGCCTTGGCGCAGCAGCCGGCCTACCCTTCGAAGCCGATCACGCTGGTCGTGCCGTATGGCCCTGGCGGCCCGGCCGATACCGCCGCGCGGCTGGTGGCCGACATCGCCGGCCGTTCGCTCGGCCAGCCGGTGGTCATCGAAAACCGCCCCGGCGCCGCCACCAAGGTGGCCGCGGCGCAATTCGTGCGCGCGCCCAAGGACGGCTATACGCTGCTGGAGTGCACCAGCAGTACCTTCCTGACCGCGGCGCTGGCGCGCAACCCGGGATTCGGCGTGCCGGACTTCCTGCCGGTGTCGCTGATCGCGTCGAACCCCTTCGTGCTGAGCGTCACGGCCGAGTTGCCCGTCCGCAGCGCGCCCGAGCTGGTCGCCTACGCGAAGGCCCATCCCGGCAAGCTCAACCTCGGCAGCCTCGGCGCGGGTTCGGTGGAAGAGATCATGGGACTGTGGTTCGCCCATTCCACGGGCATCAGCATCGCGCCCATCGCATACAAGGGCGGCCTGAGCGCGGCGATCCAGGATCTCATCGCCGGCCGCGTTCACCTGATGTTCGACGCGATCGGCAACTCGACCCAGTACTACCGGGCCGGCCGGCTCAGGATCCTGGGCGTGGCCACCGCCGAACGCGTCGATTCGCTGCCGGAAGTGCCGACGCTGGCCGAACAGGGGCTGCCGTTCGTGAACGGATCGTGGCTGGGGATCTGCGCCCCGGCCGGCGTTCCCGCGCCGGTGGCCGAGCGCATCTCGCGCGAGATCGTCGCCGCCGTGCGGTCGGACGAGTACCAGTCCAAGATCCGCGGGCTCGGCTTTCTTCCGGTGTCCTCCGACTCCTCCGCCAGCTTCCTGAAGTTCACCTCGGACTACCTGAAAGACTGGGCCGAGATGACCAGGACGCTCGGCATCACGCTGGAGTAGCGCCATGAACGCACTACGGCTCATCGCATTGTGCTGCATCGCTGCCCTGTCGGCCGCCGCGCAGGCGCAGTATCCGTCCCGCCCCGTGCGGATCGTGGTCGGCTTCCCCGCTGGCGGGCCGATCGACGTCCAGGCGCGCATCATCGGCCAGAAGCTGTCCGAGCGCCTGGGCCAGCCCGTCATCGTCGACAACCGCCCGGGCGCCGACGGCATCATCGCGACGCAGGCCGTGGCCCGCGCCGACCCTGATGGCCATACCCTGCTGCTGGCGTCGATCGGCTTCGCCACCGTGCCGGCGCTGCACGCCAATCTGCCCTACGACCCGGGCAAGGATTTCGCGCCCATCATCTACGCCGCCTCGGGCCCCATGGTGCTGGTGGGCGGGCCGTCGATGCCGGCGAAAGACCTGGCCGGCCTGCTGGAGCTGGCGCGCAGCAAGCCCGGCGCCATCAATTACGGATCGGTGGGCATCGGCAGCTCCAACCACCTGGGCGTAGAACTGCTGGCACGGCGCGCCGGCGTCAAGATGCACCATGTGCCGTACAAGGGCGCTTCGCCCGCGACCACCGACCTGATCGCCGGCCGGCTGGACCTGATGCTCAACCCCGTCAACAACGCCCTGCCCGAGATCCGCAACGGCCGGCTGCGCCCGTTCGCCGTCAGCACGCGGCACAGGGCGCCCACGATGCCGGACGTGCCGGCGATCGCCGAAACCGTGCCGGACTACGACGTGGCGCTGTGGTCCGGCTTCTTCGCGCCCGCCGGCACCCCGGCCGGGGTGGTGGGCCTGCTCAACCGCGAGATCGGCCAAGTGCTGAAGGCGCCCGATCTGCAGCAGACGCTGCGCGCCCAGGGTTTCGAAGTGGTCGGCGGCTCCAGCCAGGCGTTCGGCGCGTTCGCCCGGGACGAACTGCAGCGCTGGGCGGCCCTCGTCGCCGCGGAAGGCATCAAGCTCGAATAACAGGAGAAGCAGATGTTGGAAGGAACCGTTCACGTCAGGACGCCCGATGGCCTGATGGAGACATTCATCGCGACCCCCGGCGGCCCCGGCCCCTTTCCGGTGGTGGTGATGTACCAGAACGTCGGCGGCATGAGCCCGGTATTGCTGCACCTGGCGCGCCGCGTGGCGGCCGAGGGCTACTACTGCGCGCTGCCCGACCTTTACTACCGGCTCGGCAAGATCGTCATCGATCCGGAGAACAAGACGCCGCGCGTGACGGCGCTGCGCAAGCTGGTGCTCGACAGCCTGAGCGACCCGGAAGTCATGGACGATACCGCCGCGCTGCTGCGCCATATCGGGTCCGACCCGGCGGCCCGCCGCGGCCCGGCCGGCTCGGTCGGGTTCTGCATGGGCGGCCGCTTCGTGGTGCAGGCCGGGGCCGCCTTTCCCGAGGTCTTCGTCGCCAACGGCTCGCTGTTCGGCACCCGCATGATGACCGACGCGCCCGACTCGCCGCACAAGCTGCTCGAGCGCCTGCGCGGCGAAGTCTATTTCGGCTTCGCCGAGCACGACTATGCCTTGCCGCTGCCGCAGGCGCAGGCCTTCATCGCGCTGGCCGAAAAGCAATGCGCCGCGCGCTGGGAGGCCGACATCCACGCGGGCGCGCATCACGGATTTTCGTTTCCCGGCCGGCCGGTCTACCAGAAAGCGGCGGCCGAGCGGTCCTGGGAGCGCATCTTCTCGATGTTCCAACGCCAACTCAAGGGGGACGACAAGTGACGACCGACGACATACTGGATTACCTCGAACGGCAGATCGCGCTCAGCGAGCCGTTCCAAGACATCGTCGAGGTCGTGCCGGGCATTTCGATCGACGATTCGTACCGGCTCATGCTGGCGGTGGCGCGGCGCAAATGCGCGAAGGGCGACCGCCTGATCGGCTACAAGGCCGCGTACACCAGCAAGGCGATGCAGCAGGCCAACGGCATGGACGAACCGATCGTCGGCTGCCTGATGCAGTCCGGCCTGGCCGACGAGTCGGCGCCGATCGCGCTCAAGCCGCAGATCCATACCATCGTCGAGCCTGAGATCGCGGTGCTGCTGAAGAAAGACCTGGCCGGCCCCGGGCTGACGTGGCTGGACGTCGCCAACGCGACGGAAGGCGTGTTCCCGGCCATCGAGTATGCGGACTGGTCCATCGGCGGCAAGACGCGCAGCCGCCAGATGGGGATCGCCACGCACAAATCGACCGGCGGCATCGTGGTCGGCGGTCCGCTGTCGTCGCTGTCCGGGCTCGACCTGCGGAGCGAAGGCGCGGCCATCCGGCTGAACGGCCAGCCCAGGGGCTCGGGCACGGGCGTCGAAGTGCTGGGCAACCCGCTGGGCGTGGTGGCCGAAATCGCCAATGTGCTGTCCCGCTTCGACACCGGGCTGGCGGCCGGCATGATCGTCATGACCGGTTCGCTGGTGCAGGCGGTGCCCGTGTCCGCCGGCGACGCCATACAGGTCGATTTCACGCGCCTGGGCAGCGTGAACGTCCGTTTCGCCTGAAGGAGGCAAGCCGATGAATCCAGACGACCCGCTGGTCGATTGGCTCGACGCGCAATTGTCGGGCCAGTCGCCATGGCGCGACATCCTCGATCTTCATCCGGCCTTCGGCGAGCGCGATGCCTACCGCTTGCGGACGGCGCTGGTGCGCAGGCGCTGCGCGGGCGGCGACCGGCTGGCCGGCTACAAGGTGGCGGGCTCCAACCTGGCCGTGCGCAAGGAAGAACATGTGGAAGGGCCTATCGTCGGCTGCGTGATGGCATCCTGCGTCCAGGACGAACAGGCGGAGGTCGCCTATACGGCCGCGCGCATGGCGATCGAGGCGGAAATCGCCGTCCTGCTGAAGCGCGACCTGCAAGGCCCCGGCCTGACGCTGCTGGATGCGTGGTCGGCGGTGGAAGCGGTGTTTCCGGCGTTCGAGGTGCTCGCCTTCAGGGACGGCCCGCGGCCGAGCCACCAGGCGCGGATCCTGGCGAGCAATTTCAACGGCCGCTACGTGTTCGGCGGGCCGCTGCGCGCGCCGCATGGACTGGACCTGCGCGCCGAGGGCGTGTCGGTGTCCGTGAACGGACGCCCGGTGGCGTCGGGCACCGGCACGGAAGTGCTGGGCAATCCGCTGGCCGCGCTGGCGCTGGTGGCAAACACGATGGCCAGCTACGGCGAGGCGCTGCGGGCCGGCATGATCGTCATGAGCGGGTCGCTCACGCCCAACGTGCCCGTCGCGCCCGGCGATCGGGTCGATGCCGGTTTTTCGCGGCTGGGGCGGATCGGCGTGCGGTTCGGCGCCCGTCTCTAGGCGCCATCCGGCCCCATGCGGCAGGCCGCGGCGCAAGCGCCCGCCGCGCCTGCCGCGCCTGCCGCGCCGCGCCAATGGAACGCTTCCTGCTTGCCCCAGCCCCGGAAGTGTCACTATGGAGAGCGGCCATGTTCGACCCGACCACCACCCCCACCGAGTTCTCCCACGTCAAGCCAGGCGATACCCAGTTCAAAGGCGGCGGCCTGCGCGATTTTTTCATCTACCGCGATCTCGGCATCGCCGCGGCCACCCACGGCAAGGTCATCGCGCACCTCGTCAGAGCGAACATCGCACCGGAACGAGGCACCGGGTGGCACCGCCATGGCGCGGATTTCCACATCGTCTACATGCTCAAGGGCTGGGCGAAATTCATGTACGAAGACCAGGAGACCCTGGTGTCCGCCGGCGACTGCGTGCACCAGCGGCCGGGCATCGCCCACTTCCTGTTCGACTATTCGCCCGACATGGAATACCTGGAGATCGTCGGCCCGGCGGACTTCTCCACGATCGAGGTGCCCGGCCCGTGTGCAGTGCCGGCGCCCGGCACCTGGGATTCCGCGCCCGCCCTGCAGCAGGCCTGAGGCCCGGGCCTAGAACTCCATGTCCAGTTCGTCGATGTCGTCGGGCTCGGCCCGCGCGGCATCGACCCACTCGATCATCGCCGGCATGGCCATGATGGTGGCGCAATAGGCGGTGCAGATGCGGCTCAGCTTCACGTCGTAGGTCAGGAAACGGGTGGCGACCGGCGCGTACATGGCGTCGGCGATGCAGGGTTTGTCGCCGAACAGGTACGGACCGCCGTAGACCGCCAGGCATTCTTCCCAGATGGCGGCGATGCGTTCGATGTCGGCGCGGGCGCGTTCCCAGATCTTGAAGTTGGGAAAATGGCCCTTGATGTTCATCGGCAGCGCCGAGCGCAGCGACGCGAACCCAGAGTGCATTTCGCCGCAGATCGCCCGGCAGTGGGCGCGCGCGGCGCGGCTGGCCGGCAGCAGGCCGGCCTCGGGCCGGACCTCGTTCAGGTATTCGCCGATCGCCAGCGTGTCCCAGACGGTGACGCCGTCGTGGCTCAGGGCCGGCACGCGCACGGACGGCGCCAGCAGCAGGATCTCGGCCCGCATGGCGGGGTCGTCGGGCGGGATGATTTTTTCGTCGAACGGCAGGCCGGCCAGCTTGGCCATCAGCCAGCCGCGCAATGACCACGACGAATAGTTCTTGCTCGTAATCGTCAGCGTTGCCTGCGCCATCAGCGTCTCCGTGCTCCGTCCTGCCGTGCGCAGGTTGGCGAGCAATTGCCGTGCCAACGCGGCTGGCCCGCTATTTGCAAGACCCCGGAAGTCCACGTGAGGACGGAGAGGGACGCAATGCTCTATCAGGCCTACCAGACCCATTCGGACCTGATCGCGCCGTGGCGCGAAATGGCCCGCCAGGTGAGCCTGGCGCTCAGCTACCCGCAATGGCACCGGCACCAGCCGGTGCGCAGCGTGAGCGCGGCCTGCGACGTGCTGTGCCACGCGGCGCTGACGCACGGGCGGCCGACGTTCGGCATCCATACCGTGGAGTCGGGCGGGGCCGTCCTGGAAGTGGTGGAGGAAGCCGTGCAGCGGCTGCCGTTCGGCACCCTGCTGCACATGGCCAAGCCGCAGGCGCCGGCGCAGCCGAAGGTGCTGATCGTGGCGCCGATGTCGGGCCATTTCGCGACGCTGCTGCGCGAGACCGCCCGCACCATGCTGGCCGACCACGACGTCTACATCACCGACTGGCACAACGCGCGCGACGTGCCGCTGGCCGACGGCCGCTTCGGGATGGACGAATACGTGGACCACCTGATCGCCTTCATGGAAACCATCGGGCCGGGCGGCCACATGCTGGCGATCTGCCAGCCCTGCGTGGCGGCGCTGTCGGCGGCGGCGGTGATGGCCGAGGACGGCAACCAGGCGCAGCCGCGCAGCCTGACGCTGATGGCCGGCCCGATCGACTGCCGGGTCAATCCCACCACCGTCAACAAGCTGGCCCGCAGCAAGCCGATCTCGTGGTTCGCCGACAACCTGATCGCCACCGTGCCGTGGCGCCATGCCGGCGCGGGCAGGCGCGTCTACCCGGGTTTCCTGCAGCTGACCGCCTTCATGAACATGAACCTGGAGCGGCACGTCAGCTCCTTCGTCGGCATGTACAACAATCTGGTGGCCGGCGAGTTGGAAAAGGCCGAGGCCACGCGAGCATTCTATGCGGAATATTTCGCGGTGCTGGACCTGACCGAGGAGTTCTACCTGGAAACCGTGCAGCGGGTATTCCAGGACTACGATCTGGCGCTGGGCCGGCTGACCTGGCACGGCCGGCCGGTGGACCCGGCCGCCATTCGCCGTACCGCGCTGCTGACGGTGGAAGGCGAACGCGACGACATCTGCGCGATCGGGCAGACGGTGGCCGCGCACGAGCTGTGCAGCGGACTGCGGCCCTATATGAAATCCCATCACGTGCAGACCGGGGTGGGCCATTACGGGGTATTCAGCGGCCGCAAGTGGAACCAGCAGATCTATCCGATCGTGCGCGACATGATCCACACTGTGCAGCCATAATAAAAGGGCCTTATGAGCCCCGGATAAATATTTATTTGAAAGCCATACCTCAAGTCGTCACCATGAAAAAAACAGGAGACGACATGAAGATGGATGAATTCCCCCGCATCCCGGCCGAACGGGTCCACGAACAAATCCTATCCATCCTCCTCGCGTGGGGAATGCGGGACGACCTGGCGCAGACCAGCGCCCGCGTCATGGTCGACACCGATCTGTCGGGCGTGGATTCCCATGGGCTGTCGATGCTCATGGACTACAACAAGTCCCGGCTGGCGGGGAAGCTGAACCTGGCCGCGCGGCCGCACGTCGTGCGCGATCGCGGGGTCACGGCGCTGGTCGACGCCGATGCCGGCCTGGGCCACGCCGCGGCCGTGATGGGCATGGAACTCGCCATCGAAAAAGCCAAGGAGCACGGCGTCGGGATGGTCCTGGTCCGCAACTCCCATCACTTCGGCGCCGCAGGCCACTACGTGCGGCTGGCGGCGGCGCAAGGCCTGATCGGCCTTTGCATGAGTTCCACGCGTACCATCAATACGGTGCCGACCCGGGGGCGCACGGCCGTGCTCGGCACCAATCCGCTGGCGTTCGCGGCGCCGGCGCGCGCGAACGGGCCTTTCGTGCTCGACATGGCAACGAGCAGCGCCGCATCGAACAAGGTCAAGGTGTACGAACTACGCGGCAAGCCTATCCCGGCCGGCTGGGTGGTGGACGAGCATGCGCAGACGGTCACGGACGCCAGCCGCGCCATGGAGATCCTGTTCACCCGGCCCAAGCACATCGGCGGCGGGCTCACCCCGTTGGGAAGCTCGATCGAAACGTCCAGCCACAAGGGCTATGGCCTTTCCATGATGGTGCATATCCTGGCGGGCACCTTGTCCGGGGCTTCCTTTTCCCCGGTCCGGGTCCGGACGCAACGGCCGGAGGATCCCGATAACCTGGGGCACTTCTTCTGCGCGGTGGATCCGTCCGCGTTCCGCGAAGAGGACGAGTTCCTCGCCGACATGGACACGGTTATCGATACCCTGCGCGGCAGCCCCGCCGCGGATCCCGAACTGCCGGTTCTCGTTCCGGGCGACCCCGAGGCCGCTTCGCGGGAGCAGCGGGCGCGCCTCGGCATCCCGGTTCCGCCCTCCCTGATCGAAAAAATCCGTGCCGTCAGCGAGCAGGCGGGCGTTCCCTTTCTCCTGACTCCAGCACAAGCATAAGCAAACGAGGAGCGCGTCATGCGCCGATTCACGCGTATCGCCTTATATGCGGTCTATGCGGCCGGCTGTCTTTCCCTTGCACCAGCCGCCGTGGCGGCCGACGCATGGCCCGGACGGCCGATCCGGCTGGTGGTCCCGTTCGCGCCGGGCGGCGGCGTCGACAACGTCGCCCGGGCGCTGGCCGCCAGGCTCACCACCGGCCTGGGCCAGTCGGTCGTCGTCGAGAACCGGATCGGCGCCGGCGGGATGATCGGCACGGATTATGTGGCGAAGGCCGACCCGGATGGATACACGCTGCTGATGGGAACGCAGACGTCGCTGGCGGTCGCGCCCATCCTGACGCCCTCCGTCCCGATCGACCCGAGGAAGGCGTTCGCCGGCGCCGGACTGGTCGCCTCGTCGCCGCTGCTGCTGGTGTCCAACCCGGGATTCGCGCCACGCGACGTCCAGCAGCTGATCGCGCTGGCGAAGCAGAAGCCCGGCGAGGTGAATTACGGCTCGGGGGGCATCGGCACGACACCGCATATGGCGGGCGAACTCTTGTCCCTGAGCGCGGGCATCCGGATGACCCACGTCGCCTACAAGGGCGAGCAGCCGGCCCTGACCGACGTGGCCGGAAACCAGATCCCGCTGATGTTCAGCAACCTGGTCGCCGCGCTGCCGCTGGTCCAGTCGGGAAAGCTGCGGGCCCTCGCGATATCGACGCTCCAACGGTCGCCGGCGCTGCCCGACGTGCCGACCGTTGCCGAATCCGGAGTGAAAGGATTCGACGCCGCCACCTGGTTCGGCGTCGTGGCGCCCAAGGCAACGCCGCGGGCGGTCGTGCAGCGGCTCGGCCGGGAGATCGATGCGGCCCTGAAAGACCCGGCGCTTCGCCGGACCCTGGAATCGCAGGGGCTTGCCGTGCAATGGAAAGACCCGGGCGAATTCGATGCCTACATCGCCGGGGAGTACGAGAAATGGCAGCGCGTCATCCGCGAAGCGAAGATCAGCACGCAGTGAAGGCCGCGCAATGCCAACGGCGGCCCCGCGCGGCGGCCGCTATTTGCTGATCTTGCGGTAGACCGTCAGGCCCAGCAGCAGGAACACCACGAACAGGATCACCGCGATGAAGAACAGGAACTTGGCGATGGCCGCCGAACCTGCGGCGATGCCGGTGAATCCGAACAGGCCGGCGATGATCGAGATCACGAAGAAGATCAGTGCCCATTTCAGCATGGTGGACTCCTCGGGGACGATAGCTGTCCACGCTAGCATGCCGGCGGCGAGAGGCCGGCGCCGGAATGTTACGGAATCAGTCGGTCGGCGCCGCCCATGTAGGGCCGCAGCGCATCGGGCACGACCACGCTGCCGTCGGCCTGCTGGTAGTTTTCCAGCACGGCCACCAGCGCGCGGCCAACGGCCAGGCCGGAGCCGTTGAGCGTGTGCAGCAGTTCCGGCTTGCCCTGGGCGTTGCGGAAACGGGCCTGCAGCCGGCGCGCCTGGAAGGCCTCACAGTTCGACACCGAGGAAATCTCGCGATACGTGTTCTGCCCCGGCAGCCAGACCTCCAGGTCGTAGGTCTTGGCGGCGCCGAAGCCCATGTCGCCGGTGCACAGCAGCACGACGCGGTACGGCAGCTCCAGGCGGCGCAGCACGTGCTCGGCATGGCCCACCATCTGTTCCAGCGCGTCGTAAGAAGCGTCCGGGTGGACGATCTGCACCATTTCCACCTTGTCGAACTGGTGCTGGCGGATCATGCCGCGCGTGTCGCGGCCGCTGCTGCCGGCCTCGGAGCGGAAGCACGGCGTGTGGGCGGTGAGCTTGATCGGCAGCGCCGCGGCGTCGACGATCTCGCCGCGCACAGTATTGGTGAGCGTGATTTCCGAGGTGGAGATCAGGTAGAGGTCTTCGCGCGGCACCGGGTTGCCGTTTTCGTCGACCGACTCGCCGCCCTTGGTGACCCAGAACATGTCGTCCCTGAACTTGGGCAGCTGGCCGGTGCCGAGCAAGGTGGCGGTGTTGACGATGTAGGGGGTGTAGCACTCGGTGTAGCCGTGCTCGCCGGTCTGCAGGTCGAGCATGAACTGGGCCAGCGCGCGGTGCAGCCGGGCAATGGGGCCGCGCATCATCGCAAAGCGCGCGCCCGACAGCTTGACCGCGGTTTCGAAATCCAGGCCGAGCGGCTCGCCCAGCGCCACGTGGTCGCGCGGCGGGAACGGCAGCGCCACCGGCTCGGTGCCGGCCGGGCTCCAGCGGCGCACCTCGACGTTGTCGTCGCTGTCCTTGCCGGCGGGCACGCTGGCGTGCGGCAGGTTGGGCACCGCCAGCAACAGCTCCTGCATGGCGCGCTGCACGGTGGCGAGCTCTTCTTCCAGCAGCTTGAGCCGGGCCGGGATGCCCTGCGACTCGGCCATCACGGCAGAGGCGTCCTCGCCCTTGGACTTGAGCGCGCCGATCTGCTTGGCCAGCGCATTGCGGCGGGCCTGCAGGGTTTCGGTTTCGGTTTGCAGCGATTTGCGGCGCGCTTCCAGCTCGTTGAAGCGGGCCAGGTCGAGCGTGAAGCCGCGATCCTGGAGACGGGTGGCGACGGACTGGATGTCTTTGCGCAGCAGGGCGATGTCGAGCATGATGTGGACGGAGTCAGGAGGACGCCGGCGCGAACGGCGGCCGGGCGCCCATTGTAGCCCGCCTACTCCTCGTCTTTCTGCCGGTCCAGTCCGCGCAGGAATTCCAGTTTCTGCCGGATCTTGGCCTCCAGCCCGCGGTCGGTGGGCTGATAGAACCGGGCCTGCATCCCGTCCGGGAAGTAGGTTTCGCCGGCCGCGTAGGCGTGCGGCTCGTCGTGCGCGTAGCGGTAGGCCTTGCCGTGGCCGAGCTGTTTCATCAGCTTGGTGGGCGCGTTGCGCAGGTGGATGGGCACCGGCGCGCTGCCGTTCTGTTCGGCGAAGCGGCGCGCGGCGTTGTAGGCCATGTAGACGGCGTTGGACTTGGCGGCGCAGGCCAGGTAGACCACGGCCTGGGCCAGCGCCAGTTCGCCTTCGGGCGAACCTAGCCGTTCGTAGACGTCGGCGCCGGCCTGGGCAATGTCCAGCGCGCGCGGGTCGGCCAGGCCGATGTCTTCGATCGCCATCCGCACGATGCGGCGCGCCAGGTAGCGCGGGTCGGCGCCGCCGTCGAGCATGCGGCAGAACCAGTACAGCGAGGCGTCGGGATCGGAGCCGCGCACCGATTTGTGCAGGGCGCTGATCTGGTCGTAGAAGGCGTCGCCGCCCTTGTCGAAGCGGCGCAGGTTCTGCGACAGCGCGGTTTCCAGCCAGGCCGGGTCGACCGTGTCGCGGCCGGCGCCGCGGGCCGAATCGGCCACCACCTCGACGGCGTTGATGACCCGCCGCGCGTCGCCGTCGGCCCAGGCGGCCAGCTGGGCCTGGGCGTCGTCGTCGAACCGGATGTCGCCGATCAGCGCCAGCGCGCGCGAGATCAGTTCGCGCAGTTCGTCGGTGCTCAGGGCCTGCAGCACATACACGCGGGCGCGCGACAGCAGCGCGGAGTTGACCTCGAACGACGGGTTTTCGGTGGTGGCGCCGATGAAAGTGAACAGGCCGCTTTCCACATAGGGCAGGAAGGCGTCCTGCTGGGCTTTGTTGAAGCGGTGGACTTCGTCGACGAACAGGATGGTGCGCCGGCCCTTGAGCTGCGCCGCCTGGGCCGCGACGACGGCGTCGCGGATGTCCTTGACGCCGCCCAGCACGGCCGAGATGGCGATGAACTGGGCGTCGAAGGCGTTGGCCATCAGCCGCGCCAGCGTGGTCTTGCCGACGCCGGGCGGGCCCCAGAAGATCATCGAATGCGGCCGGCCCGACTGGAAGGCCACGCGCAGCGGCTTGCCCGGCCCCAGCAGGTGCGCCTGGCCGACCACGTCGTCGATGGTGCGCGGGCGCAGCCGCTCGGCCAGCGGCACCAGCGCCGGATCGACCGCGGCGCCCTGCTGCGCAGGCACCTGGGCATCGGGGAACAGGTCGCCGGGACCGGGCCGGGGCATGGCGCGGGCCTCGTCAGCGGCCGGCCGGGGCCTCGGCGCCCATCCGCACCACGTCGACGCCCTTGGGCGGCGTGAAGCGGAAGGCGTCGGCGGCCAACTGCGGGTTGCGGGTCACGCCCGAGAAGCTGACCTGGGTCACCTGGCCGAACGAGTCCTGCAGTTCCAGCCGCGCCGGCAGGCCGTCCTTGAAGGCGATGTCGACCCGCGCGAAGCCGGCGTCGGGCGACTTGGGCGTGGCGCGCAGCCAGTCCAGGCCGTCGCGCCCGGGCTGATCGGCCAGGTCGAACGATTGGTCCAGCGAGCCGGAGCCGAACAGGATCTGCGCCGGCGACGAGCCGATGGCCGAACCGACGTCGCGCACGGTGACCTGGCTCAGGTCGGGGTCGTACTGGAACAGTTGCTTGCCGTCGGAGACGACCAGCTGTTCGAACGGCTTGGAAACCTGCCAGCGGAACTTGCCGGGCCGCTGGAACGAGAAGGTGCCGGTCTGCAACGCGGATGTACCGCTGTTGGGGCCGCGCGTGGATTGCGAGAAGCTGCCCGAGGCCGACTGCGTGCCGGCGACGAAGGCGTTCAACTGCTCGCGGGCGCTGGCCGCCCAGGCGCCGGCGGGCAGCGCGGCGGCCAGCGCCAGCGCTGCGGCGCCGATCCGGCGGCGCAGGCTCGTGCCGGTACGGACGAACCTGCCGGCGAGAACGGACGAAGTGATATCAGTCATAAACGTTTCCCATGATGCTGCGTACCTCCACAGCCACCGCCCTCCCCAGGATGTCCCTGGGAGCGCGCGAAGCGCGTAGCGGGGTCACTCCTCTCGGGCAGCGGCGGGGACCAGGATCTCGCGATTGCCGTTGGACTGCATGGACGAGACCATGCCGGCGATCTCCATCTGTTCGAGCAGGCGGGCGGCGCGGTTGTAGCCGATGCGCAGGTGGCGCTGCACCAGCGAAATCGACGCGCGGCGGTGCTTGAGCACGACCTCGACCGCCTGGTCGTACATCGGGTCGGATTCGGCGTCGGCCATGCCGGTCACGCTGCCCAGGCCGTCGCCCGTCTCGCCTTCGGCGGCGCCTTCCAGGATGCCGTCTTCATAGTTGGGCTCGCCCTGGGCCTTCAGGTATTCGACCACCCGATGCACTTCGTCGTCGGTCACGAAGGCGCCATGCACGCGCGTGGGCAGGCCGGAGCCCGGCGGCATGTAGAGCATGTCGCCCTGCCCCAGCAGCGCCTCGGCGCCCATCTGGTCGAGGATGGTGCGCGAATCGATCTTGGAGGAAACCTGGAACGAGATCCGGGTCGGGATGTTGGCCTTGATCAGGCCGGTGATGACGTCGACGCTGGGCCGCTGGGTGGCCAGGATCAGGTGGATGCCGGCCGCGCGGGCTTTCTGCGCCAGCCGCGCGATCAGCTCTTCGATCTTCTTGCCGACCACCATCATCAGGTCGGCCAGTTCGTCGATCACCACCACCACCATCGGCAGCGGGTGCAGCGGCTCGGGCGCGTCGGGGGTGAGCGAGAACGGATTGGGAATGGGCTCCTCGCGCTTGGCGGCGTCCTGGATCTTGGCGTTGTAGCCGCCCAGGTTGCGCACGCCCAGCTTGCTCATCAGCCGGTAGCGCTTGTCCATCTCGGCCACGCACCAGTTCAGCGCGTTGGCGGCCTGGCGCATGTCGGTCACCACCGGCGCAAGCAGGTGCGGGATGCCCTCGTAGACGCTCATTTCGAGCATCTTCGGGTCGATCAGGATCAGCCGCACCTGGCTCGGGTCGGCCTTGTACAGCAGCGACAGGATCATCGCGTTGATGCCGACCGACTTGCCGGACCCGGTGGTGCCGGCCACCAGCAGGTGGGGCATCTTGGCCAGGTCGGCCACCACCGGCTTGCCGGCGATGTCCTTGCCCAGCGCCATGGTCAGCACCGAGCCGCTGCTGTGGTAGACCTGCGAGCCGAGGATTTCCGACAGCTTGACGGTTTGCCGCCGCAGGTTGGGCAATTCCAGCCCCATCAGGTTCTTGCCGGGGATGGTTTCGACCACGCGGATGCTGACCAGGCTCAGCGCCCGGGCCAGGTCCTTGGCCAGGTTGACGATCTGGCTGCCCTTGACGCCCACCGCCGGCTCGATCTCGTAGCGGGTGACGACCGGACCCGGCTGGGCCGTGACCACCGACACCTGCACGCCGAAGTCGGCCAGCTTCTTTTCGATCAGGCGCGAGGTGAATTCCAGCGTTTCGGCCGGCACCGATTCCTGGCTGGCCGGCGGCGGGTCGAGCAGGCTGAGGGCGGGCGGCGCGCCTTCGGCGAATTCGACGAACAGGGTCTGCTGCTTTTCCTTTTCGACCCGGTCGGACTTGGGCACGACGGTGACGGCCGGCTCGATCCGCACCGGCTGTTCGTGCACCAGTTTTTCCTGCTTGGCGACCACCACCTCGGCCCGCGCCTGCTGCGCGACCTCGCCGGCGCGGCGGTCTTCGCGCGCCTGGATGGTGTCGCGCACGCGGCGCACCGCCCATTCGAGCGACAGCCCGACCCGTTCGGCCACCACCAGCCACGAGAAATTGAAGAACAGGCTGGCGCCCACCGCGAACAGCACCAGCAGCAGCAGCGTGCCGCCGGTGAAGCCGAAGGTGGCCGCGAAATAGCGCGCGATGGCATCGCCGATCATGCCGCCGCCGCCATGCGGCAGGCCTTCGCCGAAGGCCTGCCGCAGGCGCAGGGCTTCCAGGCCAACCGAGCCGATCAGCAGCGCGGCAAAGCCGATGCCCTGCTCCCAGTGGACGCGGGCGTGCTCTTCTTCCGGCTGGGCGCGCAGCAATTGGCTGGCCAGCCGCAGATAGCTGGCGTAGACCCGCTGCAGCAGCAGCACCACCAGCCACCAGGCGGAGGCGCCCAGCAGGAACAGCGCCAGGTCGGCCACCCAGGCGCCGAAGCGGCCGCCGCTGTTGTGGATGTGGTCGGACTGCACGGCGTGCGACCAGCCCGGGTCGGCAGAGTTGTAGGTGGCCAGCACCAGCGTGAGGTAGACGGCCAGGCCGGCGAACAGGATCCAGCGGGCTTCGCGGAACAGGCGCGACAGGCGCCCTGGCAGGGCCCCGGAGGCCTGGGCGGCGCTGGAGTTGCGGGTATTTCCTAGGGAAGCGGTACGGGCCATGGACAGGATTATAAAGGGGCGCCTTCCTGGAAAGCGCGGCGCGCCCATCGTAACAGCGGCCCGCGGGGCGGCGGTGCAACAAGACATTACGGGCGCCGGCTGCGTCGTCTTCCGCAGGCGGCCGCGACCGCCCCATGGCAGGCCGGCACCTTGCGGCCCCCGCCGCCGCCCCCATCTATTGGATGCCGGTCCGCGCGGACTCCTATAATCGCCAGATTCCCATCACGCCCCCGGCGTCCCGCCCCGCCTTCGCGCGCCCGGCGGGGCCCGGCGGCCCAGACGTCCATCATGAGCCAAACCAGACACGCCAAAGTCCTCATCCTCGGTTCCGGCCCCGCCGGCTACACCGCCGCGGTCTACGCCGCGCGCGCCAACCTGTCGCCGATGCTGGTCACCGGCGTCGAGCAGGGCGGCCAGCTGATGACCACTACCGAGGTCGACAACTGGCCGGCCGACGTGCACGGCGTGCAAGGCCCCGAGCTGATGCAGCGCTTCCTGGAGCACGCGCAGCGCTTCAACACCGAGATCGTGTTCGACCACATCAACGCCGCCGACCTGGGCAAGCGCCCGTTCACGCTGCACGGCGATTCGGGCACCTACACCTGCGACGCGCTGATCATCGCCACCGGCGCCTCGGCCAAATACCTGGGCCTGCCGTCGGAAGAAAATTTCAAGGGCCGCGGCGTGTCGGGCTGCGCCACCTGCGACGGTTTTTTCTACAAGGACCAGGACGTGGCCGTGGTCGGCGGCGGCAATACCGCGGTCGAGGAAGCCCTGTACCTGGCCAACATCTGCCGCACCGTCACGCTGATCCACCGCCGGGACCGCTTCCGCGCCGAGCCGATCATGGTCGACAAGCTCAACGAGAAGGTCGCCGAGGGCAAGATCATCCTGAAGGTATTCAACGAGCTGGAGGAAGTGCTGGGCGATACCTCCGGCGTGACCGGCGCGCGGATCCGCAACAACCAGACCGACGCCACCGAAGACCTGGCCGTCACCGGCGTCTTCATCGCCATCGGCCACCAGCCCAATACCGGCATTTTCGCCGGCCAGGTCGACATGCAGGACGGCTACATCATCACCCGCAGCGGCCACCACGGCCTGGCCACGATGACCTCGGTGCCCGGCGTGTTCGCCGCCGGCGACGTGCAGGACTACGTCTACCGCCAGGCCATCACCAGCGCCGGCACCGGCTGCATGGCCGCGCTCGACGCGCAGCGCTGGCTGGACGGCGAAGCGGTCTGAGCCGCCGCGCCCATGCCATCGCCATCATGGCCGGCAAGCCCGCACGCCAAGGCCTCGACGGCCTGAAGGTCCTGCACAAGGAGCTCCAGGCCAGGCGCGAGGCCGAACAGGCCGCGCAAGCAGAAGCGCGGCGGCGCGCCGACGAGGCGCGCCGGGCCGCGGCGGAGTTCCGCGCGCTGGTGGGCCCGGTCGAACCGCTGCGGCCCGCCGGCCGCATCGAACCGCGCCGCGTCCCGCCGCCGCCGCTGCCGTTCAAGCGCTGGGAAGACGACAGCCAGGTGCTGCGCGAATCGGTCTCCGACGACTACGGCGCCGACTGGCTGATCGAAACCGACGACACCCTCTCCTTCCGCCGCCACGGCCTGGGCCAGGACACCGTGCGCAAACTGCGCCGCGGCCAATGGACGGTACAGTCCCAACTCGACCTGCACGGCCACCGCGTCGACGAAGCGCGCGAGGCGCTGGGCGAATTCCTGCGCCAATGCGTCAAACAGGAAATGCGCTGCGTGCGCGTGATCCACGGCAAAGGCCTGGGCTCGAAAAACCGAACCCCCGTGCTCAAGGAAAAAGTACGCCGCTGGCTGGTACAAAAAGAGGAAGTACTGGCTTTCGTGGAAGCCCGCCCCAACGACGGCGGCGCCGGCGTAGTGCTAGTCTTGCTAAAAAGCGCCGCGCCCCCCGCCTAGCGCCAGTGCATCCGGGGCACAGCGGATCCGGCTTTGCCGGTCCGCCCGTGCCGCCCCCTTGAGGGGGAGCGGCCAAAGGCCGCTAAGGGCTGGGGCTTCCCTTTCCGGTCCGCCCGTGCCGCCCCTTGAGGGGAAGCGGCCGAAGGCCGCTAAGGGGTGGGGCTTCCCTTTCCGGTCCGCGCGTGCCGCCCCTGGGGCGCGCGAAGCGCATGGGGGCCTTCTACACAGCGTCGGGGCCGGTTTCGCCGGTGCGGATGCGGATCACCTGGTCGACGCCGGTCACGAAGATCTTGCCGTCGCCGATCTTGCCGGTACGGGCCACCCGGATGATGGCCTCCAGCGCCTGCTCCACGAATTCATCGGCGATCACCAGTTCGACCTTGACCTTGGGCAGGAAGTCGACCACGTACTCGGCGCCGCGGTAGAGCTCGGTATGGCCTTTCTGCCGGCCGAAGCCCTTGACCTCGGTGACGGTGAGGCCGTTGACGCCCACCTGGGCGAGCGCCTCGCGGACCTCGTCGAGCTTGAAGGGCTTGATGATGGCGGTGACTTGTTTCATCGCAGATCTCCGGGACTATTCGATGACTTCGTTGAATCGGTGGGTGATCGGATGGCGCCAGCCCGCGCGAGAACGCTCGGTCACAGTCACGATCTCGTCACAGCGTACACCGAGGCGCGCGGCCATGTCGCGCGCCCGGGCGCCGCGCGGCGGACCGTGTCGCATGACGGCATCACGCCGGCACGACCTTGACGCGTCATGATTCGGCAGCGCGCGCCGGCCATAGGTTCCAAGGGTGCGACCCCCCATGCAAAGCCGCGCGATTATCGCATGGCTCCAACGCAGGGAGCTCATCTCTTGAATGGCGTATGCGACTCCAGTTCGTCCAGGTAGCGGTCGACGCCGCGCGTCTCGCGTTCCAGGAAATCGGCGATCGCCTGCGCGAAGCGCCCGTCGGCGATCCAGTGCGCCGACCAGGTGGCGGTGGGCAGCAACCCGCGCGACATCTTGTGCTCGCCCTGGGCGCCGCCCTCGAAACAGCCGATGCCGTGCGCGATGCAGTACTCGATGGCCTGCAGGTAGCAGGTCTCGAAATGCAGGCCCGAGACGAATTCCATGCTGCCCCAGTAGCGGCCGTACAGCACGCCGTCGCCAGCCACGTTCAGCGCGCTGGCCACCGGCTCGCCGTGGCGTTCGGCCAGGATCAGCAGCAACGCGTCCGGCAGCTCGGCGGCCAGTCGATGGAAAAAGGCCTGCGTCAGATAGGGCGAGGACCAGTGGTTGGCGTAGGTGGAGGCGTAGCAGCGGTAGAAGAAATCGATGTGGGCCGGCTCGATCTGGCGGCCGCGCAGATGGCGGAACGCGATGCCGGCCTCGGCCACGCGGCGGCGGTCCTGGCGGATCTTCTTGCGCTTGTCGTGGCTCATGCTGGCGAGGAAATCGTCGAACGAGGCATAGCCGTCGTCGCGCCAGTGGAACTGCACGCCCTCGCGCAGCATGCAGCCGGCCTCGCGCAGCGCCTCGACGTCGGCCGGCTGCGGGAACAGCACGTGCAGCGACGATACGCCGGCGCGCCGGGCCAGTTCGATCGCGGCCTGCGCCAGCAGCACGCGGTCGTCGTGGCCGGCGGCCAGCAGGCGCGGGCCGCCCACCGGCGTGAACGGCACGGCCGACAGGAGCTTGGGGTAGTACTCGATGCCGTGCCGCTCGAAGGCCTCGGCCCAGGCGTGGTCGAACACGTATTCGCCGCGCGAATGGCCCTTGAGATAAAGCGGCATCGCGCCTTCCAGCCGGCCCTTGCGCCGCAGCAGCAGATACTGCGGCAGCCAGCCCGTCTTGCGCGACGCGCAGCCGCTCCGGTGCAGCAGGTGGAGGAAGGCGTGGCCGACGAACGGGTTGCCGCCGGCCAGGGCGTCCCAGGCCTGGGGATCGACGCCTTCGAGCGTGTCGACCACTTCGATGCTGCTATCTGCCAATGTTGCTCCCTCGGGACGGCGCGGCCGCGCCGGGCGCCGCGCCTGCAGGCGTCATTGTAGGACCGCCGGCGCCGGCCGGCAGCAGCCTGCGCACGCCGGGCCAGCGGCGCCGCGCGACCGGCAGCCGTTCGGCCACGCCGTGCAGCAGCAGATGCCAGAACGGGTCGGCGTCGGGGGCCGAGCCGGCGTCGGGCTCGCGGCAGGCGCCGGCGATGGCGGCGCGGGCCACCAGGGCGTTGCGGTGGATGCGTACGAAGCGGCCGGGGAAGGCGCGCTCGAAGCGGTCCAGGCTGTCGGCCGTGAGCAGTTCGCCGTCGCGCATGCGGATCGTCACGTACTTGGCCTGGGCGCGCAGGTAGACGACCTCGGCCACGGGCACCGCCAGCGAGCGGCCGCGATCGAGCACGGCGATGTAGCCGTGGTCGGCGTCCTGATGGTCGTGGCTGCCGTGGCCATCGGGATTGCCATGAGCGCCATCGCCGTTGTCCTCGCCGCCGCTGCCGTCATGGCCCCCGGGGCTGCCGACCGGCCGTTGCGCCGTGCGCGGCGCGCTTCCCGCGCGCAGGCGCGCCAGCGCACGCGACAAGGCCAGCGCCAGGCGGTCGACGCGGACCGGGCGCAGCAGGCAGTCGGCCAGATCGAGCGAGGCGGACTGCGCGGCGATCTCCGCCGACGCGACCAACACCACTTGCGGCGGCTCGCGCAGCGCGCGCAGGGCGCGCGCCAGTCCGAGCGCGCTGCCGCCGGACAGCGCGGCGTCGAGCAGCACGATCCCGCCGGGCGTGCGAGCCGCCAGTCGCAGGGCTTCGTCGCCGCTGGCCGCTTCGATGCCGGCGCCGAGCGGCATCCTGGCGCGCAATTGGCGCAGCAGGCTCCGGAAGCGGCGCCGCGCGGCGGGGTCGCGGCCGACGATCAGCACGGCAGGCGAAGCCGCCACGGCCACCGCTGCCGGGGCGGTCATCGCCACCGTGCGCCGCGGCCGGCGGCGGACTGCGTTGCGTGCATCGGCGGGGCGTCGGTCAATGGCATCATCGTCTGGATCCGGTTCTTCCGGGATTGCATAAGGGACGGACGGGGCCGGATTTTCCGGCCAGGCGCGGCCTGGACCCCGGCCGGCGCGATCTATAATCGCGCCCATGCCCCAATCGACCGATCCCCGCCCCCAGGACCAGTTCGCCAAGAAGGCCGAAGCCTGGTCCGCCCGCTTCTCCGAACCGGTGTCCGACCTCGTCAAAAGGTACACCGCTTCGGTGGACTTCGACAAACGCCTGGCCGCCTTCGACATCGAAGGCTCGCTCGCCCATGCCGACATGCTGCAGGCGGCGGGCATCCTGTCGCAAGCAGACCTCGACGCCATCCGCGGCGGCATGGCCGCCATCCTGGCCGAAATCCAGGCGGGCCGCTTCGAATGGTCGCTCGACCTGGAAGACGTGCACCTGAACATCGAGCGCCGCCTGACCGAACTGGTGGGCGACGCCGGCAAGCGGCTGCACACCGGCCGCTCGCGCAACGACCAGGTGGCCACCGACATCCGCCTGTGGCTGCGGGCCGAAATCGATACCCTGCTCGACCTGCTGCGCCAGCTGCGCCACGCGCTGGCCGGCATCGCGCTCGAACATGCCGCCACCATCCTGCCCGGCTTCACCCACCTGCAGGTGGCCCAGCCCGTCACCTTCGGCCACCACCTGCTGGCCTATGCCGAGATGTTCGGCCGCGACGCCGAGCGGCTGGCCGACTGCCGCCGGCGGGTCAACCGCTTGCCGCTGGGCGCGGCCGCGCTGGCCGGCACCACCTACCCGATCGACCGCGAGCGCGTGGCGCGCACGCTGGGCTTCGACGGCGTCTGCCGCAACTCGCTCGACGCGGTGTCCGACCGCGACTTCGCGATCGAATTCTGCGCCGCCGCCGCGCTCATCATGACGCACGTGTCGCGGCTGTCGGAAGAACTGGTGCTGTGGATGAGCCCGCGCGTGGGCTTCATCGACCTGGCCGACCGCTTCTGCACCGGCAGCTCCATCATGCCGCAGAAGAAGAACCCCGACGTGCCCGAGCTGGCGCGCGGCAAGACCGGCCGCGTCAACGGCCACCTGGTGGCGCTGCTGACGCTGATGAAAGGCCAGCCGCTGGCCTATAACAAAGACAACCAGGAAGACAAGGAAGGCCTGTTCGACACCGCCGACACGGTGCGCGACACGCTGCGCATCTTCGTCGACCTGGCCGGCGGCATCGAGGTCCAGCCGGATGCCATGCGGGCGGCGGCCCTGCAAGGCTTCTCCACCGCCACCGACCTGGCCGACTATCTCGTCAAGCGCGGCGTGCCGTTCCGCGACGCGCACGAAGCGGTGGCCGCGGCCGTGCGCGCCTGCGTCGAACGCGGCTGCGACCTGGCCGACCTGTCGGTGGACGAACTGCGCGCCTTCCATGCCTCGGTGGGCGACGACGTGCACGCGGTGCTGACGCTGGAAGGCTCGGTGGCCGCGCGGGCGCACGTGGGCGGCACGGCGCCGGCGCGCGTGCGCGAAGAGGCGCAGCGGGTGCTGGGCGAAACCGCCGGCGGGCAGTAGGCCGCCCTTACCATCCCAGCGCCGGCCCGGCATCCCACATTTGTGGGATGCGGATGCCCTACCCCCTCCCTACCATTGCCGTCACATCATTGACCAATGCGGGGGGAAAACCTTGGACATCCAGCGACTTCTCATTGCGGGCGTGTGTGCGCTCGCGCTGACGCTTTCGGCTTGCGGCGGCGGCGACGACGATCCGTCGGACGGTTCGGCCACCAGCGGCGACACCTCGGGCACCGGCGGCACGGGGGGCACGGGCGACAACGGCGGCACCGGCGATAACGGCGGCACGGGCGGCACCGGAAGCAGCACGGCCACGCACAGCTACTACAGCGTGGACTTTTCCGATTTCCTGGTCGCGCGCACCGTCGACATCGACCATGAGAGCAACGCCGGCACGGTCACGCTGGGCAACGACACCGTCAGCTACACCTCGGATGACGACGGCAATGTGACGGCCTCCGGCTTCACGCTCACGGGCGACCTGCAGGAAGCCGACGGCGGCATGCTGGTCTGCAAGGACCTGAGCAGCACCACCACGGTGGGGCGCCACCTGATCCTGCCCGCCAACGCAGAGGCGGTCACCGACCTCAACGTGCTCAAGGGCCAATCGTTCCTGCTGATCGAGGACTGCGACATCGGCGGCCGCTTCGACTTCCAGGCCGACGGCTCGCTGGTCTGGACCGACATGATCGACGACGAGAACGAGCCGGAAACCTACCCGCCGTCGGTGGTCACGGCCCTGTTCTCGGCCAGCGGCCAGGAATGGGAGGACGGCGCGGTCGATCATCTCAAGCTGTACCGCGAACCGGACAGCGGCGTTCTGATCGTCGTTTCCTTCACCGCCGAAAATGACGGCGCGGATCGTTCGCTGGGGGTCGCCGTACCGCCTTCGCTGGTGGATTGAACGCGGGCAGCCAGCCGGCCGATGGCGCCGGCTGGCTGCTTTCCTGGTGGGTTCCGGACGTCGGCGCGCGGCCTCCCGCTCCACCATGCTTTTCAAGGCCTGCTTGAACGCCAAGGCGGGCGCAGGGACGTGGGTCGGATCGTCCGGTCCATGTCGGGAAGCACGCATTGTGGACGAGGGTGCCGGAAGGAACACTGACGCCACGCCCTCGACAGCCCGGCATCCCGCCGGGTCCCGACGGGTACGGAGTCCACCATGCCTGCAGTTCCCTGCCCGTCCGCCATGTCTGCCCGCCAGCGCGGGCAGGGCATGACGGAATATCTGGTCATCGTCGCTCTCGTCGCCGTTGCCGCCATCGCGGTCTATCAGCTGTTCGGCCAGGTCGTGCGGTCGCAAACGGCGGCCATGGCGCGCGAGCTCGCCGGCGAGGACGGCTCGGCGGAATCGCGCGCGGCGCAGACTGCCGCGGGTTCGGCCAAGGCGCAGACGGCGGCGCGCTCGCTGAAGTCCTTCACCGGCAATGCCGGGCTGGGGGGCAAGTAGGCATGCGCCCGCCGGTTCTGATCTCCGTGGAACGCGGGCAGGCGCTCGCGCTGGCCCTGGTGCTGCTGGCCGGCGCCGCCGCCGCCCTGGTGCAGATGTTCGATGCGGGCCGGCTGGTGCACCGCAAGGCCCGGCTCGCCAATGCGATCGATGCCGCCGCGTACAGCGGCGCGGTGGTGCAGGCGCGCGCGCTCAATTTCCTGGCCTATGCCAATCGCGCCGTGGTGGCTCACCAGGTAGCGATGGCCCATCTCGTCACGCTGGCGTCGTGGGCCCGGTTCGGCGACACGCAGGCGCGGCAGCTGGCGGCGTCCAACCCGCCGGCCACGCTGATCGGCGGCCTGTTCGGCGCCCGGCACGGCGCGGCCTACGCGGGCTCCGGCACGGCGCGCGGCGCGGGCGCGGATGCCGCGTGGCCCGATGGCGGGCTGGCGCGGGCCTTCGCCGGCCACGACGCGGTGGTGCACGACGTGCTGGCCCGCGCACAGGCGGCGGTCCAGGCGGGGCTGGCAGGCAGCCGCGACGCGGCGGTCCGCGCGATCCTGGCGGCCAATCATGACGGCGATCCAGCCGTGCTCGACCTGCGCTGGCTGGACGACGACCTGCCGGGCTTCATCGCGCGGCAGTCGGGCGGTGCCCGCGCCCGGCTCAAGAGCGTGGTCGAAACGGCGGCCGACCGCTACGGATTCCTGGCGCCGCGCGACCATACCGCATCCAGCCCGCTTCCCATCGATCGGAGATGCCCTTTGCTGCGCCACCAGCTGAGGCGGCGCGGCTCTACCGGCATGGCCGGTCTCGATGCCTGGCGTTCGCTGGATACGCAGTCGTATCACGCCTTGCGCTCCAATCGCTGGATAGGCTGCTATTACCGCGAGTATCCGATGGGCCGTGGCGCCGTCTTGCCGGGCAACGGCGGCGTGGATGCCGATACGCCTTATGTCGACGACCCGCCGGACGATTTCGCCGACCAGGACTTCTGGCGCTGGGTGCAACAGGCCACGCGGTGGGACCTGCTCGATGAAGCGGCCAATCCGCTGGCGAATTCTCTGGCCGTGGCGCAGCGCGACGTCTGGCGCGGACGAGGGCTGCCGGCCTTCCCGGAGTTGAGTGCCGATGCGCTGCGGATGGGAGGGACGGCGCGGCTGCGCTTCGCGGTCGTGGCGCGGCGCGACGGCGGCGCGTCTGGCGCGTCCCCGGTGACGGGATACCGCGTATCCGGCGCCTCGGCCGTTTCGCCTCGCGCGTCTCCCGCCCCGTTCACCGCCGTGGCGGCCGGCTCGCTGCGCTTCGGCGAAGCGCCGGCCCTGGCTGCGGTCGCCGCCGCCGAAACCTATTATCAGCGCCCGGGCCCGCGCGCCGATGGTCGGCGCGAACTGCCGAGCCTGTTCCAGCCGTATTGGCACGCCCGGCTCGGCGCCGCCACCGATGACGAGCGCCGGCGCGCCCTGGCCTTGCTGGAGGCGCCATGAAAGCCCCGCGAACCGGCGGCCAGGCCCTGGCCGAGGCGCTGGCGGCGCTCTCCGTGCTGGGTGCGCTCTTCGCGCTGATCCCCGCCGTCGGGCGCCTGCAGGACCTTGCGCTGCAGGCGTTGCTGGCAGGGCGCCATGCGGCATTCGGCATCGCGCAGGGTTGGTCGCAGCCCGCGCTGCGGCAGACGATCGGCACGCGATTTTTCGACCCGGGCCGGCACCGGTGGCTGGCGCTGGACGGCCGCGCCATGCTCGGCGCCGATGGCATCCAGGCATGGGGCGCGGTGGCGCCGCCGGCCGCTCGCGACGGGGCGTACCAGATCGGCGGCGGCGATCGGCAGGCGATGGCCTTGCGCGCGGAGCTGTTGTTTCCCGACCGCGGCGTGACCACGGGCGCCGTCAGGCTATCGCCTCGGCTGGGTGCCGCCGCCGGCGGTCGCGGCCTTGGCGGCCCTCGCAGCGTCCCTGCCGGTCTTCACGAATGGTCGAGCCTGCGTCCGGCCATCGCACGCAGCACGGTACTGCTGAGCGGCGAAGGCGCGGCCGGCGGCGACGACGCCGTGCAGGCGGCCATCGCCCGCGCCGGCCGTGCGTGGCAGGACGCGGCCCGGCCATCGGCAAACCTGGCGCGGGCCGACGATGCCAGGCTGTGGCGCCTGGATGCCGGTTGGCAGCGGCCGCGGCTGGATACCGACTGGCTGCAGCCTTGGCGCGGCGTGGTGCCGGCGGACCGCCTTGTGCCGGAGGTGCGGCGATGAACCCGCCCCGCCTTTCCCTTTCGGCCCTGCTTCGCAAGCGCGCTTTGCCGCTTGCAGCAGGCAGCGCGACGCGCCGGCCGGCGCCGCGCATGCGGCGTGCGGAAAGGGGTCCTGGCTCCATGGTGGACCGTCCTGGCCTGGCTGCCGGATACCTCCGCGTTCGCGCGCAACGCCGCGGGCCTCTTGCCGGACGCCGCGATGCGCCGAGCGGCGGGAAATGGCTGTGCCGTGCCGGCGGCGCGCTGGCCTGCGCGGCGGCGGGCGCGACGTCCGCGTCGTGGGCGGACATGCCGCGTTTCGTGTTGCCGGCCGGAAGCGTCGAGACGGGAATCGGACACGCCCTGTCGCTCGCAGGCAGACCGGCCGACGTCCGGTTCTTCTCCGCGCCGATGCCGCTGGCGCGACTGGCGGCGTGGCTGATCGCGCAGGCCGGGCCGGACGCCACGCTGACCGGATTGCCCGACGGCGCGCTGATCGCCGGCCGCAGCGAGGGCTGGTTGTGGTCGGTGCGACTGCGCGACGCCGGCAATCGAACCTACGGCATCGCATCGGGTACCGAGTTGACGGCACGGAAGGCTGCGCCGGCCCCGCCCGCATGGCTGCCGCCGGGGGCCGCGCTGCGCCTGGACCTATCGGCGCTGGATGACGGCGTGCGCGTGCGGCAGCAGGTCTATACCTTCGAGCGCGGCGCCGCGGATGTCCGCGCCGCGTTGGCCGCCAATCTCGCGGCGGCCGGGTGGCGGCCCGCGGCCGGTGCGGGTTCGGGTACGGCGGCCGAATGGCGGCTCGGCGGCCGGCGCGCGGCCTTCGTCGTGGTCGAATTGCCCGCGGGCAGCGGCGTGCTGCTGCAGTTGCATGAGGATCCGGCATGACGCCCCCCGTCTTCCACGCGTACGCCGACGACCTCCGTTGGGACTGTCGCAGCCGCTGCTGCGGCCCGCGCCGCACCGCCTGCGCACGCCGCACGAACTCCGGCTGCTCCGGATGCCAGCGCGGCCAGGCGATGATCGAGTACCTGGTGCTCGTCGCGGCGCTGGTTGCCGGCCTGGCCGCCGTGGGCCTGTATGGCGACGACGGCGGCCTGGCCGGGCGCCTGGTCGAGGCGTTGCGCGGTTTCCACCTGCGCTTCGCGGCGGCGCTGGCCTGGCCGGTGTAGCCATGCGGATGCCGGCTTTCACGATGGGCTCCCGCGGCTGGATGCTGGCCGTCGCGCTGGCCGCCGGCGCCGCCGCCGCGTGGCTCAGCCAGCGCCACATCCAGGCCCGCATCGATGCCATCGAGGCCGGCGCGCGCACCGAAACGACGCCGGTGCTGGTGGCGGCCGCCGACCTTCCGGCCGGCAGCCGGCTCGACGCAGACGCCGTCGCAGTGCGCGACATGCCGGTCGAATGGGTGCCCTCCGCCGCGCTGGGCCCGGCGCGCTATGCGGAGATCGAATCCGCGCGGCTTGCCTACCCGCTGCGGCGCGGCGACCCCGTTCTGGAGGTCCACGTCAAGACGCATCCGGCCTTCCTGTCCGACCGGCTGGCCGACGGCCGCCGCGCGGTCACCGTTCCGGTCGACGAAATGGGTTCGGTGTCCGGCCTGCTCAAGCCCGGCGACCTGATCGACCTGTACGTCTCGTTCGAACACCGGGGCCGCCGCACCACCCGGCCGCTGCTGCAAAGCGTTCGGGTGCTGGCCACCGGCCAACAGCTCGACGGCGATGCCGGCGGCACGGCGGCCGGGGGCGGTTTTTCGACCCTCACGCTCGATGCCTCGCCGGAAGACGCGGTCAAGCTGGTGGCCGCGCGCGACGGCGGCACGCTGACCGCGATGCTGCGCCGGCCCGACGACCCGCGTCCCGCGGCGGCGGTGCCGCGGGGCGACCTGCCCGGCCTGCTTGGCATGTCCGACCCGCCGCCCCCGCGCAGCGACGGACCGCGGGTATCGGTCATCTACGGCGACCGTCCGCCGCGCGTCATTCCGCGGCTCGGTCCGCCGCCGGCGGCGGATGTCTCCACGGACGACGCGGCGGCCGCCGACGGCGAGGCATCCCGATGATGCCGCGGCCTTCCCGCGCCGCAGGTTTCGCGGCGCGCGCCATCGCGCTGTGGCTGGCCGCGCTGCTGCGCGCCGCCGCGGCCGGACCGGCGGCGCTCGACCCGTTCGTCGATGATCCGTCGCTGCACGGCGCCGTCATGCCATGGGAGGCCGGCCTGTCCGGGCCGCCGCAGGCGCCGGTCGGCGCCGCCGAACCCTCGCCATCGGCGCCGCCGGCATCGCCGGACGCCGGCGACATCGAACTATTCGTCGGCGAAACCCGGGTGCTGCCGGCGCCCGATGTCGCCCGCATCGCGGTCGGCAACGGCCGGGTGGTCCACGCCTCCACCGCCGACGACAAGGAAGTCATCCTGTTCGGCAACACGCCCGGCGCGTCGTCACTGGTGGTATGGAAGCGCGACGGCAGCGCCGCCCGGCTGCACGTGACGGTCACGGCCGACGATACGCGCCGCGTGCAGCAGGAACTGGCCGCCTTCCTGGAACGTATCCCGACTGCCCGCAGCACCGTGGTGGGCGACAAGATCATCGTCGAAGGCGACGACCTGAGCGACGCCGACTACGCGAAAGTCGCCGTGCTGGCCCGCCGCTACCCGCAGATCGTCGATTTCACCGGCCAGATCGGCTGGGAACGCATGGTCATGATGGACGTCAAGGTGGTCGAGATTCCCCACGACCGGCTGCAGCAGCTCGGCGTGCGCTGGGATCCGACGTCGACCGGCGGACTCCAGGCCGGGTTCGCCTGGGATGCCGCCGCCAGCGGCCGGCTGCGGCGCGGGCCGCAGCAGGACGCGCAAGCCCGGCCGGGCGGCGGGCCGCTGGCGCTGCCGTTTCCGTCGCTCGGCCCGGCCGGCTATGCCGGCATCGACGCCCTGCTGTCGGCCCGCATCGATGCCCTGGCGCAGTCCGGCGAAGCGGTGGTGCTGGCGCAGCCGCAACTGTCGGCGCGCAGCGGATCGACCGCGCGTTTCATGGCGGGCGGCGAAGTGCCCTATGCCACCATCGACCGCAACGGGTCCTCCAACACCACGTTCAAGCCTTACGGCGTCTCGCTGGAGATCACGCCGCGGGTCGACCGCTCGGGCACGGTGCGCTCGGTCATCGAGGTCGAAGTCAGCACGGTCGACCCGGCGGTCACCGCGCCCGGCGGGCCGGCGCTGAAAGTGCGGCGCACGTCCACCGAATTCAATGTGCGTTCGGGCCAGACGCTGGTGCTCAGCGGCTTCCTGTCGCGCGAGCAGGCGAGCGACACCGATGGCATCCCCGGCCTGTCCGGGCTGCCCATCCTCGGCGCGCTGTTCCGCTCGCGGCGCTTCCAGCAGCGCGAAACCGAACTGGCGATTTTCGTCACGCCGGTGGTCGTCAGCCACGACGACGCGCCGCTGCGCGAGCGGGTCGAGCGCGCCGAACGCCTGCTCGACCAGACTTTCGGGCCGCCCCGGCTCGACGTGCCGCTGCGGCCCGACGCCAGCCACGCCATCGGCTCCATCCAGCGGGAGTAATCATGCTGCAGATCGATATTTCCAACGAGGACGGCTCGCGCCACGCGCTAGCCGTGGACTCGCCCGCCACCATCGGCCGCGCCGAGCTGTGCGCGGTCCGGCTGCGCGGCTGGCGGGTTGCCCGGATGCACGCGCGGCTGGCCGAGACGGCCGAAGGCGTGTTCGTCGAAGACCTGGGATCGCTGGCCGGCACCCTGGTCAACGGCCGGCGGATTTCGCATTTCGGTCCGCTGTCGGCCGACGACGAGATCTTCGTCGGCGCGGCGATGCTGCGGGTGCGCGGCGATGGTATCCGCGGCGCCCCGGCCGCGCCGCCGCCGGCCGCCCACGCGCAGGCTCCGGCCTTTCCCGCCGCGCCGCCCGCGAGCGCCGGCCCGGACGATCCCCAGGCCGGCGAATGGCTGCGCCGGCTGCACCTGCGGTTGCTCGAAGCGCTCGACATGCGGCGCCGCGACGTGGCGGCGATGAGCGACGCCGCCCTGCGCGAAGAGGCCGGCCGCCTGCTGGCGGGGCTGATCGCCGAAGCCGATGCCGACATCCCGCCGTCGCTCGACCGGCAGGCCTTGCGGCGGCGGGTGATCGACGAAGCGGTCGGGCTGGGGCCGCTCGAATCGCTGCTGGCCGATCCGGAGGTGTCTGAAATCATGGTCAACCGCCACGACGAGGTCTACGTGGAACGCGCCGGCACGCTGCACCGCCATCCGGCCGCGTTCAGCAGCGACCGCGCGGTGCTGGGCGTGATCGAGCGCATCGTCGCGCCGCTGGGCCGCCGCATCGACGAAAGCTCGCCGATGGTCGACGCGCGGCTGCGCGACGGCTCCCGCGTCAACGCCGTCATCGCGCCGCTCGCGCTCAAGGGCCCGGCGCTGACCATACGCCGCTTCCCCGCGCGCCGGCTGGCCATGCCCGACCTGCTGGCGGCCGGCTCGCTCGACGCGCCGATGGCGCGCTTCCTGCAGCTGTGCGTCGAGCACCGCAAGAACATCGTGGTATCGGGCGGCACGGGCTCGGGCAAGACCACGCTGCTGAACGTGCTGTCGGACTGCATCCCGCCCGGCGAACGGGTGGTCACCATCGAAGACGCCGCCGAGCTGCGGCTGGCGCACGAACATCTGGTATCGCTGGAGGCGCGGCCGGCCAATCTCGAAGGCCGCGGCGCCGTCACCATCCGCGACCTGGTGCGCAACGCGCTGCGGATGCGGCCCGACCGCATCGTGGTAGGCGAGTGCCGCGGCGCCGAGGCGCTCGACATGCTGCAGGCGATGAACACCGGGCACGAGGGCTCCCTGACCACGCTGCATGCCAATACGCCGCGCGACGCGATCGCGCGGCTGGAAACGATGGTGCTGATGGCCGGCATGGAGCTGCCGCTGGCGGCCATCAGAGAGCAGATCGCCGCGGCCGTCGACATCGTCGTGCAGCAGGCCCGCGCGGCGGGCGGCCAGCGCCGCGTGACGTCCATCGTCGAGGTCGGCGGCGTGGAGAGCGGCCGCGTGCAGACGCAGGAATTGTTCCGCTTCGAGCGCCATGCGTTCAGGGGCTGCGAACTGATGCCCAGCTTCTTCGACGCCTGGCGGGCGGGCGGCGTGGCGGTCGAGCCGGCGCTGTTCTGCGCCGCCACGCCAGTGGACGGCGGCGCGGCCGGGAGCGCGCCGTGACGGCCGCGGCCTGGGCCGCCGCCGGGGCGGCGATGGCGGCCGCCGCGCTGCTGGCCTGGCTCGCCCAGCGCGTCATGGTCGATGCCGCCGCCCGCTATCGCGCCGCTTTCGCCGAACACGCCCGCCTGCGCATGGGCGAGCTGTTCCTGTTCGTGGACATCCACCAGTTGTGGGCCGCCAGCCTGGCATTCGCCTGCGCCTGCGCGCTGCTGGCGGGACTGGCGTGGCAGAGCTGGCCGGCCGCGGCGGCCGGGCTGGCGGCGGGCCTGGCCTGCCCGGCGCGCGCCTCGGCCTGGCTGCGGCGGCGGCGCATGCGCCGTTTCGACGCCCAGTTGCCCGATGCCCTGATGGCGCTGGGCGGCGCCTTGCGGGCAGGCGCCGGCCTGCAATCGGCGCTGCGCCAACTGGTGATCGAATCGCCGGCGCCGCTGGCGCAGGAGCTCGGGCTGGTGCTGGCCGAACAGCGGCTGGGCGTCACGCTGGACGACGCGCTGTGCCACCTGTTCGAACGGCTGCCCACCGAGACCTGCAACCTGGTGGTATCGGCGCTGCGCATCGCCACCGATACGGGCGGCAGCCTGGCCGAGACGCTGGAGCGCATCGCGGCGACGGTACGCGCCCGGCTGCACATGGAAGGCCGCATCGGCGCGCTGACCGCGCAGGGCCGGCTGCAGGCCAGGGTGGTAGGCGCGTTGCCGCCGCTCATGGCCTGGGTGCTCTACGAGCTGGAACCCGACGCCATGCGGCCGCTGTTCACCACGCCGGCCGGCTGGGCCGTGATCGCGGCGGTCGCAGCGCTGGAAACGCTCGGACTATGGATGATCGGCCGCATCGTCCGAATAGAGGTGTGAGCATGGCCCCGCCAACCGAGATGCCATCTGCCGCGATGCTGGCCGTGCCCTGGCTGGCGGCGGTTGCGGCGGCCATTGGCGCCGCAGCCGCCGCGGCGTGGCTGCATGCCTGGCTGGCGCACAGCGCGCCGCCGGCGCTGCTGCAGCGGCGGCCGCTGCCGTACCGGGTATGGGGACGGCTGGCGGCTGCGGCCGGACGGGCGGCGTCGGGATGGCTGTCGCCGCGGCGGCGGCGCGCCATCGAACGCGGGCTGGGCCGCGCCGGCCTGCGCCATGAGCTGGATGCGGTCCACTATCACGGCATGCAATGCATGGCGGGCACCTTGCTCGCCGCGGCAGGCGTGGCGCTGGCGGCGGCGGCCGGGGCCTCGCCCATGGCGATGGCCGGCACCGGGCTGGCGGGCGCCGCGTCGGGCGCGGCACTGCCGGCCTGCTGGCTGCGCGAACGCGTGCGCGAGCGCAACCGCCGCATCGTGCGCGCGCTGCCCTTCATGCTGGACATGGCCACGCTGTGCGTCGAAGCCGGGCTCGGCCTGCCGGCCGCCCTGCAGCAGGCGGCCGCCAAGGGGCCGGCGGGCCCGCTGCGCGACGAATTGATGCGCCTGCACGGCGACGTCCGCGCCGGACTGCCGCGCACCCAGGCCCTGCGCGACCTGGCCGACCGCGTCGACGAGCCGGCGCTGCGCGCCCTGGTCCACGCCCTGGTGCAGGCCGACACGCTCGGCATGAACCTAGCCCCGCTGCTGCGCGCACAGTCCGACCAGCGGCGCACCGAACGCTTCCTGCAGGCCGAGAAACTGGCGCTGGAAGCGCCGGTGAAAATGCTGCTGCCCCTGATCGCATGCATATTCCCGTGCACCTTCGTCGTGATCGCGTTCCCGATCGCGGTCAGGCTGCTGGAACTGGCGGGCTGACCATGCGCTGGCGCCTGGCCACGACCTTCGGCGCCCGGCTGCGCGGCCTGCTGGGCCGGCCGCCCCTCGCGCCCGGCGAGGCGTTGTGGATCGCGCCCTGCAAGGCCGTGCACACCTTCGGCATGCGGCACGCCCTCGACGTCGCCTTCATCGACCGGCACGGCCGCATCGTGCGCATCGTGCCGGAACTGCGACCATGGCGCATCGCGTTCTGCCCCGCAGCCGCCGCGGTGGCGGAGGCGCGAGCCGGAGAATCGGTCCGCGGGGGTTGGCGACACGGCATGGCGCTACGGCCTCCCGGCGCGACGCCGGCGGCGGGAGGCCCGCCCGACGCGTCGTTTACACTGCCCGATCCGCCAATGCCTCGCCCGACCGCCGTGAAACTATTCTCCGACCAAGACCTCTCCTGGGGCGCCTTCATAGCCTCCCTGGCCATCATGTTCGTCGCCGTCAACGCCTTCCGCGGCCCCCTGCCCGACGGCCCCATCGAAGCCCGCCTCCCCTTGCTGCTCCAATACCTCGGCGCCTTCATGGCGTCGGTCTTGTTCGGCTGCGCGATCGTGGCGATCATCTGGGCGGTGCGGCGCTTCACCGGCCGCGGCTACCCCACCCCGCGCCGCGACCTGGCCGTGGCCATCCTGCTGATGATGCTGGTCACCTTCCGCAGCAATGACGCCTCCGCCCAGCCGACGCCCGCCATGACGCAGGCGACGCCGATATCGCACCCCACAAGGCCGCCGGCGGAGATTTCGTCGACGGCGTCATTGCCTACGACGGCACCTGGCTGGGCGCCGATGTCTTCGTGACCTTCGACAAGCGGGCGGCGTCGCTGCCGGGCGGCCAGGGCCTTGCCGTTCGGGTGCCCTGACTGTCCGCCGCGCCTGGAACCGCCGCGCCTGGAACCGCTACGCCGGGCCCCGCGGCGCACCGCCGAAGCCGCCCCTGAAATGCGCGACAATACCGCCCGACGCGGCCGCCCTTCCCCCGGCGACGCCGCCCCCAGGAGACATCATGTGCGGTTTTGATTTCGACACAGAAGACATCGAGTTCAGGCAGGTTGCCGGCCAGCGGCTGTCGGGCCGGCTCTACCGCCCGCGCGGCGCCGGCGAAACGCCGCTGCTGGTGGACGTGCACGGCGGCGCGTGGATCAATGGCGATCGCCTTACCAACGCGTCGATCCACGAGGCGCTGGCGCGCGACGGCATCGCCGTGTTCGCGATCGATTTCCGCCTGCCGCCGGTGGCGCGCTACCCCGACACCGTGGCCGACGTCAACGCCGGCCTGCGCTGGGCCCTGCGGCACGCGCGCGACCTGGGCAGCCGGCGCGAGCTGGTGGGCGGCCTGGGCACCTCCAGCGGCGGCCACCTGATGGCGCTGAACCTGCTGCGGCCGAACGATCCGCTCTACGCAGAAGAACCCGGCACCGGCGGCCTGTTCGACTACGTGATCCTGTGCTGGCCCATCGTCGATCCGCTGGCGCGCTACAAAATGGTGACGGCCAAGGGCATCGACCGCCTGGTCGACGCCCACCACCAGTTCTGGCCCAGCGTGGCCGACATGGAAAAAGGCAATCCGCAACTGATCGTCGAACGCGGCGAATTCGAGCGGCCGCTGCCCAACGCGCTGCTGATCCAGGGCACGCAAGACGGCAACGTCGACCACTACCGTGCCGACATGTTCGGCGCCGCCTACCGCGCGGCGGGCGGCCGCGCCGAAGTGCTGAAGTACGAAGGCGAGCCCCACGTCTTCATGACCGCCAAGCCCGATGCCCCGGCCACGCTCGACGCGCTGGAACACATGAAGCGCTTCGTGCGCGAACAGACCGCCGGACGCTGACGCCGCCGCGCCGCTGTCGGCAAAAAGCGCCGATCTTCGCGCTCCTGACTGCAACGCACACAAATTGTTGCCGTATCCGCCCAGGCATTGCAGATAACATCGCTAGGGCTCATACCCATAGCAATAACTTCAGGAGCGTCATATGCACATCTCTCTGCCCAGAGTCGCGGTCATCGCGGCGTTGGCCGCGTTCACTGCCGGCTGCGCCAACCAGCAACAACAAAACACCGCCGTCGGGGCCGGCGGCGGCGCCGCGCTCGGCGCAGGGCTGGGAGCCCTGTTCGGCAACTCCAAGGGCGCCGCGATCGGCGCCGGCGTCGGCGCCGTGGCCGGCGGCCTGGTCGGCTACAACTGGAGCAAGATCAAGCGTGACGTCGAACAGGCCCCCGGCGCCCAGAGCCTGGGCATCGACGTGACCGAACAGCCCGACGGCACGCTCAAGGTCAACGTGCCCAGCGGCGGTTCATTCGATACCGGCAGCTACCAGCTCAAGCCGGCGCTGCTGCCCGTGCTCGACAGCGTGGCCAATGCGCTGAACCAGAACCCCACCCTGTACGCGCGCGCCGTCGGCCACACCGACAACACCGGCCAGCTGGCGATGAACCAGACGCTGTCTGTCAACCGCGCCACCTCGGTCACCAACTACCTGGCCAGCAAGGGCGTGGCCCCCGGCCGGCTGAGCGCCGAAGGCCGCGGCCCCAACGATCCGGTCGCCGACAACAACACGGCCGAAGGCCGGGCCGCCAACCGCCGCATCGAAATCTACCTGTACGCCGTCAAGCAATGACGCACCGGGGCGGCCCGGGCCGCCCCTTCCTTCTCTTCTGCGCCTAGCCGGCCTTGCTCAAAGGCTGCGCGCGCACGGCCTGCGACGCATCGATCTCGTCGCCCAGATCGTGCAGATGCCGCAGGAAGGCCTTCACCCCGGCCGACGGCGCGCCGTCGGCGCGCGTACCCACCCCGATCGGCACCGACAGCCCTTCCAGGTCCAGCGGCAGGATCTGCAGCAGCTCGGCCGATTCGTCGATCTCGATCTGGTGGCGCGAGATGATGGCCAGCCGGTCGGACTCCAGCAACAGCGTGCGGACCGTGAACAGCGAGTTCGACTCGATCGGGTTGCTGCCCAGGTCGAGCCCGGCCTCGCCGGCGATGCGGTCCAGGTACATGCGCGCCGGCGTGCCGGCGCGCGGCACCACCCACTGCGCGCCCGCCAGGTCCGCCATGTCGAGCCGCGCGCGCGAGGCCAGCCGGTGCCCCTTGCGGACCACGATCGACAGCCGGTCGTCGAACAGATGCTCCTTGACGATGTCGCACGGCGGCGTCGGATAGTCCAGGGCGCCGATGATGATGTCGACGTCGCCGCACAGCACGCCCTGGATCAGCGACTGGAAAGTGCCCTCCACCACCGATACCTGCAGGCCGGGATGCTCGCGCAGCAGCCGGTTGATCGCCCGCGGCGCCAGCAGCGCGCCCGCCATCGGCAGCGAGCCCACCACCACCCGGCCGGTAAGCTGGCCCTGCAGCGACGACATGTCGGACCCCGCGGCCATGATCTCGGCGAACGCCAGCTTGGCGCGCCGGATCAGGATCTCGCCGCCGGCGGTCGGGATCATGGCCTTGACCGTGCGGTGGAACAACTGGCTGCCCGCCAGCCGCTCCAGTTCGCGCAGCGCCGCGGTCACGGCCGGTTGCGACAGCGACATGCGGCGCGCGGCGCCCGATTCGGTCTGGTGATCGGCGATGCCGATCAGCGCCGCCAGCTGGCGGTGCGTGACCTTGCCACAGAAGCCCGCGCAGGGCGGCGCCTCGGGCCCGGCCTCGCGCAGCTCCTGTTCGGCTGCCTCGATGTGGGACAAGGCGCGCCGCACGCGGCCGGCCAGGATGTGGCCGAAGCGGGTGGCAACCATGCCGCGGCTGGTACGCAGGAACAGAGGCACCTCGGCCGCGCGTTCCAGCTCCTGCACCGCTTTGGTTAGCGATGACTGCGTTAGGTGCAGTTTCCCGGCGGCCCGATGCGCGCTGCCGCAGTCGATGACCGCCAGCGCCATGCGCAATCGGCGCAGATTGGGCTCGATTCCGCCGGGATAGCGGGAAGCCGGACGGGACGTATCGGCCGCAAGGGAAATCGCAGGCATGTTGCTACCTCTCTGATGACCCACGGCAATAAGCAAAAACCGTGCAACGCGATGCCGCCGGCCCTGCGCCGTCCATAAAAAATGGGAATCGGGAACGCCGAAAAATGAACTATCGCGCGGTGTACCGCCGACCTCAACATTTGCCCATCGCGCCCGGCGCCTCTTTCCCAAGGACGACAAACCGTGCTTAACGCTGCCGACAATACCCTGCTGACCCAGGTGGGCCCCGGCACCCCGATGGGCAATCTGTTCCGCCGCTTCTGGCTGCCGGCGCTGCTGGAAGAAGAGCTGGCCGAGCCGGACGGCGCGCCGGTCAAGCTACGCCTGCTGGGCGAAGACCTGGTCGCCTTCCGCGCCACCGATGGCCGCATCGGCATCCTCGACGCCTACTGCGCCCACCGCCGCGTGCACCTGTACTTCGGCCGCAACGAGGAAAACGGCATTCGCTGCGTCTACCACGGCTGGAAGTTCGGGGTGGACGGCCAGTGCCTGGAAACGCCGTCGGAGCCGGTGGACAACGGCATCGCGCGCCGGGTGAAGCTGACCTCCTACCCGGCGGCCGAGCGCGGCGGCGTGATCTGGGTCTACATGGGCGGCGACGCGCCGCCGCCGCTGCCCGACTTCGAATGGTCGCGCATGCCCGAAACGCAGCGCACCGTGACCAAGCGCGTCCAGCGCTCCAATTGGGCCCAGGCGGTGGAAGGCGGCATCGATTCGAGCCACGTATCGTTCCTGCACAAGCACAACGTCAAGCAGCCCAATCCGTTCAAGTTCCAGGACTCGCCGCTGTCGTGGAAATACCTGGAGCTGGACCGCCACCCGGTGTTCAGCGTCGACGACGCCGACTACGGCCTGCTCATCAATGCGCGCCGCAACGCCGATCCCGGCACCTACTACTGGCGCGTCACCCAATTCCTGCTGCCGTTCTACACGCTGACGCCGCCCACCGTCGACCCGGACGGCTGCGAACGCGCCGCCTACTACGGCCACGCCTGGGTGCCGATCGACGACCACCAGTGCTGGACCTGGTCGTTCCATGCCAGCCCGCACCACGTCTACTCGCCCGAAGAGCGGGAGTTCCTGCAGGGACGCAACGGCATCTGGGGCCCGATCGACGAGCGCTATTACCCGACGCTCAACATGGACAACGACTACGGCCTGGACCGCGACAGGCAGCGGCGCGACAACTTCACCGGCATCGACGGCATCCAGAACCAGGACGCCGCGGTGCAGGAAAGCATGGGCACGATCGTCGATCGCAGCAAGGAACGGCTGGGCCAGTCCGACCTCGCCATCGTGCGTTTCCGCCGCCTGATGCTGAAGCTGGCGCGCGAGCTGCAGGCCGGCCAGGCGCCGCGCGCGGCCGCCGCCGGCGAGCTCTTCAACGTGCGGCCCGTCACGGTGCTGCTGCCCGCCGGCGTGCCGGTGGCGCAAGGCGCCGCGCGCCTGATGCACGCCGCCGCCACGCCGCAGGAAAACCTGGCGCCGATGCCCGGCTGAGCAGGCCCTGCGCCTATCCCGTCACGCCGCTTGGCCGGCCTTTCCGAGGACATCATCATGACGACCCGCCACCCCGCTACGCGCCGGTCCGCCGGCCTCATGGCCCGCCTGCGCGGCGGCGCCGCGCAGGCCTGTGCCGCCCTGCTGCTGGCCGCCGGCGCCAGTGCCACTGCGCAGACCTATCCGACTCAGCCGATCCGGCTGGTGGTGCCGTACACGCCCGGCACCGGCTACGACAGCATCGCCCGCGAAGTCAGCCCTCAGCTGTCGCAGCGGCTGGGCCAGCCGGTGGTGGTGGAGAACCGCCCGGGCGCCAGCAGCCTGATCGGCGCCAGCCAGGTGGCGCGCGCCGCGCCCGACGGCTACACGCTGCTGATCGCCGGCGAAGGCACGATGGCGGCGGCCCACCTGTACCCTTCGATGTCGTTCAACCCAATCGACGACGTGGCGCCGATCACGCTGGCCGGCTACGGCACGCTGATGCTGGTGACCAATCCAGGCACCGGCATCAAGAGCGTGGCCGACCTGATCGCCCAGGCGCACGCGCGCCCGGCCAGGCTGAACTATTCGTCCCCCGGCGTTGGCACCTCGCAGCACCTGAAGATGGAAATGATCAAGGAACGCGCCGGCATCGACATGCTGCACGTTCCCTACAAAGGCAGCGCCGGCGCGCTCAACGACCTGATGGGCGGCCAGATCGACGTCGCGCTGGTCCCGATCCACCAGGCGCTGCCCTTCGTCAGATCGGGCAAGCTGGTATCGCTGGCCATCATCAGCCCGCGCCGCAACCCGCGCGCGCCCGAGGTGCCCACGCTGCAGCAAGCCGGCATCGGCGGCGTCGAGGCCAATATGTGGTACGCCTTCATGGCGCCGCGCAGCACGCCGGCGCCGGTCGTGGCCAGGCTCAACGCCGAACTGCACGCGGTACTGTCGGACCCGCGCGTCAAGGAACGGCTCGAAGGCATCGGGCTGGACGTGGCCACGGGCTCGCCCCAGCAATTGCTGACGATCATGCGGAATGAATCGGCCAGCGCCGATGCGATCATCCGCAAAAACCACATCTCGATGAATTGAGCCCGCCGCGGCTCAGAGCGGGCAGTCCGCCGTCCGGCCTCGGAGCGACGAGGCGGTCACCAGCACGCCGCCGTCGGACGCCGGTTCGCCGCGTTCGCAGGCGGTGGCATGGATGGCGCGGAAGTGCTTCCGATAGCAGTCGAGCAGGCTATCGGCGTTCATTTCGGCACCGAAACATTCCACCAGCGCCCGGGCGCTGACGGCGGCGGTGTTCATCCCGCCGTCAGGCAGGCGGATTCTGAAACGGACGCAGGTCGGTTCGGCTTTGGCTTCCGGATCGAAACTCATGGCGCAGGCCTCCTCATGGTTGGGGGCGCCGGGCCCTGACGGCCCGGGGAAACGCCCGCTCGCTGGCCGCGCCTCCGCAAATACCGTACCCGCCCTTCCCGGATGCGGCCCGCCGCGCCGAAAAAATCCGGCGCCGCGACCGGTTTGCGCGACAATGCGCGGTCGGCCGCGGCGCGCCGCCGCCCGGCCCGAATCTTTTCCGACCGAGGATCGCAGGCAAGACATGGCACTGGACTGGAATCAACAACTGGCGAGCAGCCTGATCTGGCTCGTCGAGGCATTCTTGATCACGGGCGTGGGCTTCACCGCCATCGCCTGGGCGCTGGCCCGCTACACGCGGTGGGGCCGCCAATTCATGCAGATCGCGTGGCCCTACCTGACCCCTCGCCGCAGCTGGCGGCCGCTGCTGACCTGCGCGCTGCTGCTGTTCCTCGCCATGTTCTCGGTACGGATGACGGTGCTGTTCTCGTACTGGTACAACGGCTTCTACAGCGCCCTGCAGGCGCTCGACCAGAGGGCCTTCTGGACCTTCCTCGGCATTTTCGCCATCCTGGCCGCCATCCACGTGCTGCGCGAACTGGTCACCTACTACGTGGGACAGGCGTTCGATATCCGCTGGCGCACCTGGCTGAGCGACCACCTGACCCGCGACTGGCTGGGCGGCAACGCCTACTACCGCGAACAATTCCTCGACCGCCCGATCGACAACCCCGACCAGCGCATCGAACTGGACATCGCCAATTTCGTCATCAGCTCCCGCACGCTGGCTGTCGGCGCGATCAGCTCGCTGGTCTCGCTGGTGGAATTCACCGCCATCCTGTGGAGCCTGTCGGCCGGGCTGTCGCTGGCCGGCATCGAGATCCCGCGCGCGATGGTGTTCATCGTCTACCTGTACGTGATCGTCGCCACCCTGATCGCCTTCAAGCTGGGCCACCCGCTGATCCGCCTGAATTTCCTGAACGAAAAACTCAGCGCCGACTTCCGCTACGCGCTGGTGCGGCTGCGCGAATACGCCGAGAACATCGCCTTCTACCAGGGCGCGCCGGTCGAGCGCGATACCCTGTGGCGGCGATTCATGGCGCTGATCGGCAACCTGTGGGCGCTGGTGTTCCGGACGCTGAAGTTCGACGGTTTCAACCTGACGATCAGCCAGATCGCGGTCGTGTTTCCGTTCATCGTGCAGGCGCCGCGTTTTTTCAGCGGCGCGATCAAGCTGGGCGACGTCATGCAGACTTCCCAGGCCTTCGGCCAGGTACAGGACGCGCTGTCGTTCTTCCGCACCTCGTATGACACCTTCGCCCAGTACCGCGCCACGCTGGACCGCCTGACCGGCTTCATGGACGCCAACCGCAAGGCGCGCGAGCTGCCCGTCATCGACACCGAAGCGCAGCCCGACGCGCTCGACATCGAACGCCTGTACGTGACCCGGCCCGACGGCGGGCCGCTGGTGGAAGATTTGGCGCTGCGGGTGTTGCCGGGCCAGGCCCTGCTGATCAAAGGGCCGTCGGGCAGCGGCAAGACCACGCTGCTGCGCTCGCTGGCCGGCCTGTGGCCGCACGCCCGCGGCCGCGTGCGGCGGCCGCTCGGCGCCCAGGCGCTGTTCCTGTCGCAGCGCCCCTACCTGCCGCTGGGCGATCTGCGCACCGCCATCGCCTACCCCGGCACCGCCGGCCACGGCGACGAATCCCGCCTGCTCGACGCGCTGCTCAAGACCAGCCTCGGCCACCTGGCCGACCACCTCGACCAGCCGGCCGACTGGTCCCGCATCCTGTCGATCGGCGAACAGCAGCGGCTGGCGTTCGCGCGGGTGCTGTACAACCGGCCGCGGGTGGTGTTCCTGGACGAGGCCACCTCGGCCACCGACGAAGGACTGGAGCATGCGCTGTACACGCTGCTGCGGTCCGAACTGGCCAATAGCGTGCTGGTGAGCATCGGCCACCGCAGCACGCTGGACGGCTTCCACACCCACCGCCTGGAACTGGACGGCGGCGGCGGCTGGAGCCTGCGCGCCACGCCTTGAGCACGGCGTCGACGGCCCCCATATAGCCTGTCATGACGCCTCCCCGAACCGCCGTCCGCCGCGCGGCATCGGCGCCGGCCGCCGATCCCTTGTCGGGTTTCCATCCCGCCGTGGCGGGCTGGTTCCGCTCGGCCTTCCCGGCCGCCACCGAGGCGCAGGCCCGCGCGTGGCCGCTGATCCGCGCCGGCCGGCCGACGCTGGTGGCCGCCCCCACCGGCTCGGGCAAGACGCTCACCGCCTTCCTGGCCGCCATCGACGAACTGGTGCGCGAAGGCGTGGCCGCCGGCGGCGCGCTGCCCGACGCCACGCTGGTGGTGTACGTGTCGCCGCTGAAGGCGCTGTCGAACGACATCCGCATCAACCTGGAGGCGCCGCTCGAAGGCATCGGGCGCGAGCTGTCCCGGCTGGGCCTGCCCGACCCGGGCATCCGCACCGCCGTGCGCACCGGCGATACCGCGCCGCAGGAACGCAACGCGATGCGCCGGCAGGCCCCGCACATCCTGGTGACGACGCCTGAATCGCTGTACATCCTGCTCAGCTCCGACAGCGGCCGCCGCATGCTGGGCGGCGCGCGCACCGTGATCGTCGACGAGATCCACGCGCTGGCCAACGGCAAGCGCGGCAGCCATCTGGCGCTGAGCCTGGCGCGGCTCGATGCGCTATGCCCCCGGCCGCCGGTGCGGATCGGCCTGTCGGCCACACAGAAACCGCTGGAGGCGGTGGCGCGCTTCCTGTCGGGGCGCGGCGGCCCGCCGGCGCAGATCGTCGACGTCGGCCACGCGCGCAGGCGCGACCTGGCGCTGGAGCTGCCGCCGGTGCCGCTCGAAGCGGTGATGGCCAACGACGTCTGGGAACGGGTCTACGACCGCATGGCCGAACTGGCCGCGCAGCACCGCACCACGCTGATCTTCGTCAACACCCGGCGCATGGCCGAACGCGCCGCGCGCCACCTGGCCGAGCGGCTGGGCGAGGCCGCGGTCGCCGCCCACCACGGCAGCCTGGCCAAGGAACACCGCTTCGACGCCGAACAGCGCCTCAAGCGCGGCGAACTGCGCGTGCTGATCGCCACCGCGTCGCTGGAACTCGGCATCGACATCGGCGACGTCGACCTGGTCTGCCAGGTGAGTTCGCCGCGCGGCATCTCGGCCTTCCTGCAGCGCGTGGGGCGCGCCGGCCATCAGGTGGGCGGCGTTTCCAAGGGGCGGTTGTTCCCGGTCTCGCGCGACGACCTGGTCGAATGCGCGGCGCTGCTCGACTGCGTGCGGCGCGGTGAACTCGACACGCTGCGCATCCCGCATGCGCCGCTGGACGTGCTGGCGCAGCAGATCGTGGCCGAGGTGGCCTGCCGCGAATGGGGCGAAGACGCATTGTTCGAACTCGTGCGCCGGGCCGACCCGTATGCCGACCTCGAACGCGACCGCTACGACGCCGTGGTGCGCATGCTGGCCGAAGGCTACGCCAGCCGCCACGGCGTGCGCGGCGCCGCCCTGCACCGCGACACCGTGGCCGGCACGCTGCGCGCCCGCCGCGGCGCGAAGCTGACGGCGGTCACCTCCGGCGGCACCATTCCCGACAACGCCGACTACGCCGTGCTGTTGGAGCCCCAAGGGCTGTCGATCGGCACCGTCAACGAAGACTTCGCGGTGGAAAGCCTGGCCGGCGACATCTTCCAGCTCGGCAACGCCTCGTACCGCATCCTGCGGGTCGAGGCCGGCCGCGTGCGGGTCGAGGACGCCCACGGCGCGCCGCCCAGCATCCCGTTCTGGCTGGGCGAAGCGCCGGGCCGCAGCGACGAACTGTCGGCCGGCGTGGCGCGGCTGCGCGCGGCGGTGGACCGCGCGCTGGGCGACGGCCCCGCCCCCGACCTCGACGCCGCCATCGCCTGGCTCGAACGCGAGTTGCGGCTCGATCCCGCCGCCGCCCGCCAGATCATCGAATACCTGGCGCCGGCGCGCGCCGCGCTGGGCGCGCTGCCCGGCACCGGCATGCTGGCGCTGGAACGCTTCTTCGACGAATCCGGCGGCATGCAGCTGGTCGTGCATTCCCCGTACGGCAGCCGCATCAACCGCGCCTGGGGCCTGGCGCTGCGCAAGCGTTTCTGCCGCACCTTCAACTTCGAACTGCAGGCGGCCGCCACCGAAGACGCGATCGTGCTGTCGCTGTCCGAAGGCCACAGCTTCGCGCTGGACGAGGTGTGGCGCTACCTGCGCTCGGACAGTGCCGAGCACGTGCTGGTCCAGGCGCTGCTGGACGCCCCGATGTTCAACGTGCGCTGGCGCTGGAACGCCGCCACCGCGCTGGCGCTGCCGCGCTTCGCCGGCGGCCGCAAGGTGCCGCCGCAGCTGCAGCGGATGCGCAGCGACGACCTGCTGGCCGCCGTCTTCCCCGACCAGTCGGCCTGCCTGGAGAACGTGGTGGGCGAACGCCAGTTGCCCGACCACCCGCTGGTGGACCAGACGCTGGACGACTGCCTGCACGACGCGATGGACGCCGAAGGCTGGCTGCAGCTGCTGCGCCGGATCGAAGGCGGCGAGCTGCGCCTGATTGCGCGCGACCTGCCGGCGCCGTCGCCGCTGGCGATGGAAATCCTCAGCGCGCGGCCCTACGCCTTCCTCGACGACGCGCCGCTGGAAGAACGCCGCACCCAGGCCGTGCAGCGCCGGCGCTGGAGCGATCCGGCGTCGCCGGACGACCTGGGCGCGCTCGACGCCGGCGCGATCGACGCGGTGGCCGACGAAGCCTGGCCGCGCGTGCGCGACCGCGACGAGATGCATGAGGCCCTGATGGCGCTGGGCGCCGTGGCGGACGCCGAGGCGCAGGCCAACGAAGGCTGGCCGGCCTGGCTGGCGGAACTGGCCGGCAGCGGCCACGCCACGCGGTTGCCGATCCCTGGCGGTGCATTATGGGTAGCGCGCGAACGCCTGTCCTGCATGACCGCCGTCCATCCCGATGCGCCGCATGAGCCACCGCTGGACGCGGGCGGCGAGACCTGGGAGCGCGACGACGCCATCGTCGAACTGATCCGCGCCCGCCTGTCCGGCTTCGGCCCGCAAGACCTTCCCCACATCGCCGCGCCGCTCGGCCTGCCCGCATCCGAGGTCGCCATCGCGCTGGCCCGGCTGCAGGCCGAAGGCTACGTGCTCGCCGGCCGCTTCACGCCCGGCGCTGCCGCCGAGCAATGGTGCGAGCGCCATCTGCTGGCCCGCATCCATCGCTACACCATCGGCCGCCTGCGGCGCGAGATCGAGCCGGTGGAACGCCAGGACTTCGTGCGTTTCCTGTGCGACTGGCAGCATCTCTCGCCCGACACCCGCCTGCGCGGCCGCGACGCCCTGGCCCAGGCCGTCGCCCAACTGGAAGGCTTCGAAGCCGCCGCCGGCGCCTGGGAAGCCGACCTGCTGCCCGCGCGGCTGGACGGCTACGCCCCCGACTGGCTGGACGAACTGTGCCGCGCCGGCCGCACCGCCTGGCTGCGCGCAGGCGCCCCGGCGCGCGCCGCAGGCGGCACGCCGCGCGGTGCCGGCCCGGTGCGCGCCACTCCCATCGTGCTGCTGCCGCGCCGCCAGCTCGCCGCCTGGCAAGCCCTGTCCGAGGACAGCGAACCGCCCGCCGTCTCGTCCCGCGCCCAACGCGTACACGCTGCCCTGTCACGCCACGGCGCCATGTTCTTCGACGAGCTGCAGGCCGACACCGGCCTGCTGCCCGGCGAACTGGAAACCGCGCTGGGCGAACTGGTGGCCGCCGGCCAGGTCACCGCCGACAGTTTCGCCGGCCTGCGCATTCTGCTGCAGCCGGCCTCGCGCCGCACCGCCTCGGCCCGCCGCCGGGCGCGCGGCGCCGCCCCCGGCGGCATGGAAGAAGCCGGCCGCTGGGCCCTGGTACGCCGGCCCGCGCCGGACGACGCCACCGATACCCGCAGCGCGCGCCAGGCCGCCCTCGAACACGTCGCGCTGACCCTGCTGCGCCGCTACGGCGTCATCTTCTGGCGCCTGCTCGAACGCGAAGCCTCGTGGCTTCCCCCCTGGCGCGACCTGCTCCCCGTCCTGCACCGCCTGGAAGCCCGCGGCGAAATCCGCGGCGGCCGCTTCGTGGCCGGCCTGGCGGGCGAACAGTTCGCCCTCCCCGAAGCCATCCCCCTGCTGCGCGAAGCCCGCCGCCGCGCCCCCGACGGCACGCTGGTCTGCATCTCGGCCGTCGACCCGCTGAACCTGGCCGGCACCCTGCTGCCCGGCGACCGCATCCCTTCCCTGGCCGGCAACCGCCTGCTGCTGCGCGACGGCGCGCCGGTGGCGGCGGCGGTGGGCGGCGAACTGCAGTACCTGGGCGACTTCGACCCGGCCGAACGCGAGCGGCTGCGAACGGCGCTGGTGGTCCGGCGCTGATTGAAATACCCTACGCCACCAGCCGAAACAGACTCCCCCACTGCGTAATCGCCCCGGTATCGACCCCCGCCAACCGCAACGCTTTCCAGACCACCGTGGCGATGCTGTCGTACACCGGCACGCCGAACTCACGCTCGAGTTCCGGCACCAACGGCGCCCCGCGCAGGTTGGTGCAAAGAATGGCCACCGCCTGCGGCCGGGGCCCCGGGCCGGACATCACGCCGGCCACCATCTCGCGCAGTTGCTGCGCCGTGACCTCGGCGAAGGAGAAGTTGTCCCGCAGCCCCAGGTGCCGCTCGGCCACGCAGTCGAAGCCGGCGCGCCGGTAGTTGTCGACGATGGCCGCCTGCACGTCGTCCAGGTACGGCGTCACCAGCGCGAAACGCGTGGCGCCGGTCTTCTCCAGGATCTCGTTCAATGCCAGCACCGAGGTGCAGGCACGCGCCCCGGTCGATTGCTCGATCGCCTCGCACAGCCGGCGATCGGTATCGAACCCCAGCCAGCCCGCCGAGGTGCCGTTCCAGCCGATCACCTCGCACTTCGCGTGCGTCAGCAGTTCGGCCGCGGCCAGGATGCCGCTGTGGTCGAACTGCCCCAGCGCCTGGTCCGACAAGGCGATCTCCGTCACCCGGAACCGCGAAAAATGGGCGCTGGCCTGCGGCAGTTCCGCCAGCATCGCCGTGGTGACCGGCTCCAGCGTGGTATTGGACGAAGGGGTCAGCATGCCCAGCAAAGTACGCCCGGCCATCGTTGCTCCATGAAGTGAAAGTGGCGCCGCGGCGCCGATCGTGTCACACTCTAGCTCATTGGATACCATGTTTGAAGCGTTCGTATCCAAAGTGCAGCCCAATCCCTGGCGCATCGCCGAGCCCGCCTTCGCATCGCCCGAATCCAATTGAAAGCCAACGCCTCATCTTCGCGGCCCGTGCGCGCCGCCACCGCCGGCCGCCGCCGGCCCGCGGCCGAGCCGCCGGCGCCCAAGGCCGACATCTACGAGCGCATCTACACCGCCATCGTCGAACACCGCCTGCTGCCCGGCACCAAGCTCACCGAAGAACGCATCGCCGAACTGTTCTCCGTCAGCCGCACCCAGGTGCGCGGCGTGCTGCAGCGGCTGGCCGTGCAGCAGCTGGTATCGCTGATTCCCAACCGCGGCGCCTTCGTCTACATGCCCAGCGCCGACGAAGCGCGCGACGTGCTCGCCGTGCGCCGCACGCTGGAACCGGCGGTGCTCGACCGCCTGATCCGCCGCATCGCGGCCGGCAAGGCGCCGGGCGCGGTTGCCGAGCTGCGCGCGCTGGTGACGCGCGAGCGGCAGGCGCATGCGGCCGGCGACCGCCGCTCCGCCGTGCGGCTGTCGGGCGAATTCCACGTCACGCTGGCCGTGCTTACCGGCAGCAGCATCCTCAGCCGCATGCTGCGCGAACTGACGCCGCTCACCTGCCTGGCCATCCTGGCATTCGAAGCGCCCACCGCGGCCGCCTGCCCCAACGACGAACACGAACGGCTGGTCGACGCGATCGAGGCCGGCGACCAGCGCACGGCGGCGGCGCTGATGGTCGAGCACCTGAACCATATCGAGCACTCGCTGCGGCTGGATGCCGAAGAGCCGGCCGAGGTCGACCTGGCGGCCGTGTTGCTGGGCTGACGGGCGCCGCCCCTCGGGGCCAAGAATCGCCTCTGCACCAGCGTGGTGGGCTTGCGGCCCGCGGCAACCAACTTTGTGCACAATGCAACGCCAACATTGTGCACCCATAGGGTAAGTCGTGGAGGTGCAAAGCCCGCCGACGCCAGGGCACAACGCGAATTCCCATTGTGTACAATTTTGGCACGGTGTTTGCTTCAACCCGGGCATGGGCGCCCGCGCTTCCCGCGCCGCCCCCTCCCGGAGCCAGCAAGCCCATGAGCACCGCGTCTTTCCGCTGCCGCCCAGCCGCCGACCGGGTGTGCCGATGACCGCCCCGGCTTTGGACCTGGTCGTCCGCAACGGCCAGGTCGTTACCGCGGCCGACGTCTCCCGCTGCGACATCGGCATCCGCGGCGGCCGCATCGTCACGCTGGGCGAAGGCCTGCCGGCGGCGGCGCGCGAGATCGACGCCGCCGGCCGCTTCGTCACGCCCGGCGGGGTCGACGGCCACTGCCACCTGGACCAGCCGATGGAAGGGCCGGCCCGCATGGCCGACGATTTCTGGACCGGCACCCGCTCGGCCGCCTGCGGCGGCACCACCACCGTCATTCCCTTCGCCGCCCAGGCGCGCGGCCAGTCGCTGCGCGCCGCGGTGCGCGACTACCACGAGCGCGCCGCCGGCCGCGCCGGGGTCGACTACGCCTTCCACCTGATCGTCAGCGATCCCTCGCGCGAGGTGCTCGATGTCGAACTGCCCGAACTGATCGCGCAAGGCCACACGTCGTTCAAGATCTACATGACCTACGACGACCTGAAGCTGGACGACGGCCAGATCCTGGACGTGCTGGCCGTGGCCCGCGCCCACGGCGCGATGCCGATGATCCATGCCGAGAACGCCGACTGCATCGCCTGGCTCACGCAGCGCCTGGAAAGCGCCGGCCACGTCGCGCCGCGCTTCCACGCCCATTCGCGGCCGATGCTGGTGGAGCGCGAGGCCTCGCACCGCGCCATCGCGCTGGCCGAACTGGTCGACGTGCCGATCCTGATCGTGCACGTGTCGGGCCGCGAGGCGGTCGAGCAGATCCGCTGGGCCCGCGCGCGCGGCCTGCAGGTGTTTTCCGAGACCTGTCCGCAGTACCTGTTCCTGACCGCCGAAGACCTCGGCATCGACGACGCCTATACCGGCGCCAGGTGCGTCTGCAGCCCGCCGCCGCGCGACCGCGCCAACCAGCCGGTGCTGTGGGACGCGCTGGCCGACGGCATGTTCACGGTGTTCTCGTCGGACCACGCGCCGTTCCGCTATGCCGGCGACGACGGCAAGCGCCCCGGCGGCGCCGAGGTGGCGTTCCACCACATCCCGAACGGCATCCCGGGCATCGAGACCCGGCTGCCGCTGCTGTTCTCCGAAGGCGTGCTGGCCGGCCGCCTGACCCCGCAGCGCTTCGTCGAACTGACCGCCACCGCGCCGGCGCGCGCCTACGGGCTGCATCCGCGCAAGGGCACGATCGCGGTCGGCGCCGACGCCGACCTGGTGATCTGGGACGAGCGCGAGATCACGATCGGCAACCACATGCTGCACCACGCCGCCGACTACACGCCGTACGAGGGCATGCGCCTGCGCGCGTGGCCCGGCTGCACGTTGCTGCGCGGCGAGGTCGTGTGGGATGGCGCGCAATGCCTGGCCACGCGCGGCCAGGGCCGCTTCCTGGACTGCGGCCGGCCCACGCTGCTGCCGGCGGCGCGCGCGCCGCGCCCGGCGGCGGGGCTGTTCGCGGGATTGGCGCAGCGATGACGGCCGCCGCCCGCACCGCACCGCCCGTTTCGGCCATTGGCGCCGCCGCGTCCGGCGTCCGCTGGGAATGGGTGATGCTGCCTTCGCTGCTGGTCTCGCTGGCGCTGCTGGCGGTCTCGCAGTTCGTGTTCCTGAAGGGCAGTTTCCTGCGCGACCTCGGCATGGGACAGTCGGGCGATACGTTCGAGTGGCACAACTACGCGCAGCTGTTCTCCGACGGCTTCTACCTCGACACGCTGCGGCGCTCGGTGGGCGCCTCGCTGGCCGCCACCGCGCTGACGCTGGCGCTGGCCTTCCCCACCGCCTACATCATCGCCCGCATGAAATCGCGCTGGGGCCTGGCGCTGCTGGCGGCGGTGGTGGTGTCCTCCTTCGTGTCGATCGTGGTCAAGGTGCTGGGCCTGATCCTGATCTTCAGCGCCAACGGCCCGTTCAACAAGCTGCTGCTGGGGCTGGGACTGGCCGACCAGCCGGTCACGCTGCTGGGCACCATGACCGGCGTGGTGATCGGCCTGACGCACTATTCGCTCGGCTTCGCGGTGCTGCTGTTCTACAGCGTGGTCATCACCATCCCGCGTTCGCTGGAAGAGGCGGCGCTCGGCCTGGGCGCCAGCCGGGCCGGCGTGTTCCGCCAGGTGGTGCTGCCGCTGGCGCTGCCGGGGCTGTTGTCGGGCGCGCTGGTGATCTTCAACGTGAGCGTGGGCGGCTTTACCTCCACCGCGCTGATCGGCGCCGGCAAGGTGCTGACCGTGCCGGTGGTGATCCAGCGCACCATGCTGCTCGAAACCAACTACGGCATGGCGGCGGCACTGGCCGCGCTGCTGCTGGTGACCGTGCTGGCGATCAACCTGGCCTCGGTGGCCGCGGTGTCGCGGATGCGCAAGGGGGTGATGGCATGAGGCCGATGCAGCGCGGCGGCAAGAGGGCTGCCCGATGAACGCCGTGGCCGGATCCGAACGCCTGGCCGCGCCCGGCCGCAGCACGCGCGCCGCCGGCAGGCCGGCGCGCGGGCGCATGGGCGGCCGCGTGGCCTGCGCCGCCATGCTGGCCGTCACCTACCTGTTCCTGCTCGGCCCGATCCTGTACGTGGCCATCGCCTCGTTCGACTACGGCCAGCGCGCCTACGTCACCTTCCCGCCGGAGCATTTCACGCTGGATTCCTACCGCAACATCCCGGCCCGCTACTACGACGCGCTGTGGCTGTCGGTCAGGCTGGCGCTGGCCTGTGCCGTGCTGTCGAGCCTGCTGGGCATCTCGGCCGCGATCGGCCTGGTGCGTTCCAACGTGCCGGGCAAGGCCGTGCTGCTGGCGCTGATGCGCGCGCCGCTGCAGATACCGGGCGTGGTCAGCGGCCTGGCCTTCCTGCAGGCCTACTACATGGTGGGCGACCTGACCGGCTGGTACGCCAACAACAGCTTCGCCGGCCTTTTGATCGCGCACACCTTCGCCGCCACGCCCTACGTGGTGGGCACGCTGGTGGCGGTGCTGCAGCGCTTCGACGGCGCGCTGGAAGAAGCCGCGCTGGTGCTGGGCGCCAGCCGCTGGGGCGCCTTCGTGCAGGTCACGCTGCCGGTGCTCAAGCCGGGCGTGTTCACCGGCGCGCTGTACGCCTTCATGGTGTCGTTTTCCGAAGTGCCGATCAGCGTGTTCCTGACCGGGCCGCAGCGGGTCACCTTCCCGGTCGAGGTCTTCAACTCGATGCAGTTCGACTTCGAACCGACCATTCTCGCGGTCTCCACCCTGGTCACCGTGTTTTCTCTGGCCGCCGTCCTGGCCGTGCAGAAGCTCTTCGGGCTCGACGTGTTCGTCAAGACCGGAGGCGCCGACTGACGGCGGGCGCCACCCACCTCCATCCAATCCCTGGGGAAACAGCATGAACCGGAAGCATCTCCTGTCGAAGAAACTGATGGCGGTGGCCGCCGCCGCGCTGCTGGCCGGCGGCGCCGGCGCCGCCCGGGCCGGGCAGTTCGACGGCGTGACGGTCAAGGTCGCGACCTTCGGCGGCAAGTGGCGCGACATCGTCGACCAGTACGTGGGCAAGCCGTTCGAGGCCGAAGGCGGCAAGGTCGAATACGTGCTGGGCCAGCCGGCGCAGAACATGGCCAAGCTGATCGCCGCGCGCGGCCAGCCGGCGCCGTTCGACATGATGGAGACGATGGACAACTTCCTGCCGGCACTGGCGCGCGGCGGCTTCACCGAGCTGCTGAACGAGGCCGCCATCCCCAACCTGGCCAACTTGCCGGCCTCGGCCCACGACAAGAACAAGGTGATGATCTGGGCCACCCAGGAAGGCATCGTCTACAACAAGGAAAAATTCAAGGAAGCCGGCATCCCGGCGCCGGTCCACTACGCCGACCTGGCCGACCCGCGCCTGAAGGGCAAGGTCTCGGTGCCCGACATCAGCGCCGGCGGCGCCATCCCGGCCATCGTCGGCATGTCGCTGGAAGCCGGCGGCAACGAGGCCAATATCGGCCCGGGCCTGGACCTGATCCAGAAGATCGCGCCGGCCAGCTTCTGGTCGTCCTCCTCCAACCTGCAGACCCAGCTCACCAACGGCGACGTCTGGGCCGCCGCGGCGCAGGCCGGCAACGTGCAGCGCCTGAAGCAGGTGCCGCTGGGCATGACCCACGTGCCGGTGGCGGGCAAGGTCGGCATCCTCAAGCAGGGCTATCTGGTCAAGATCAAGGGCACGAAGCAATCGGCCGCGGTCGACTGGATCATCAACCGGTTCCTGTCGCTGCCGATGCAGATGGCCACCTCCACCGAAGGCGGCCAGGTGCCGACCAGCAAGGCCGCGCTGGCCGAGATGCAGAAAGACAAGTCGCTGTCGTTCATGAAGCTCTCGCCCGAAGAAGTGGCCGGCATGTACCAGATCGACTATTCCAAGGTCGACCAGGCGGCCTATGTGCAGCAGTGGAACCGCAAGATCGGTTCGAAATGAGCCTCGCCTCGACGGAGCCGGCATGATGCAACCCAAGGTATCGCTGCAGCAGGTGCAAAAACGGTACGGCGGCGCGACCGTGCTGGCCGCACTCGACCTCGCCCTGCACGAAGGCGAATTCCTGACCCTGCTGGGGCCTTCGGGCTGCGGCAAGACAACCACGCTGCGCATGGTGGCGGGCTTCGTCGAACCCAGCGCCGGCCGCATCCTGATGGACGGCGCCGACGTCACGCGGGTGCCGCCGAACCGGCGCGAGGTCGGCATGGTGTTCCAGAACTATGCGCTGTTCCCGCACCTGACCGTGGCCGACAACATCGCCTTCGGCATGAAGCAGCGCGGCGCCACCGAGGGCGAGCGCCGCACCCGCGTGCACGAACTGCTGGAACTGGTGAAGCTGCAAGGCATCGGCAAGCGCTACCCGGCCGAACTGTCGGGCGGCCAGCGCCAGCGGGTGGCGATCGCGCGCGCGGTGGCCCATCCGCCCAAGGTGCTGCTGATGGACGAGCCGCTGGGCGCGCTGGACCTGAAGCTGCGCGAGGCGATGCAGCACGAGCTGCGCGCGATCCAGAAGCGGCTGCGCATCAGCACGCTGTACGTCACCCACGACCAGACCGAGGCGATGGTCATGTCGGACCGCATCGTGGTGATGAACCACGGCCGGATCGAACAGCAGGGCAGCGCGGAAGACATTTACCTGCGGCCGTCCTCGCGCTTCGTGGCGCAGTTCGTGGGCCGCATCAATTTCATCGCCGCCGCGGCCGAAGGCGCCGGCCGCCTGTCGTTCGGCGGCCAGCCGCTGGCGCCGCCGGCCGGCGCGCCGCGCCAGGCGGCCGGCGG
>NZ_BAABFO010000014.1:0-122645 GCF_039541095.1 Pigmentiphaga soli | reverse complement strand
GGGGCGATGCGGGCGGACCGGCGGAGCCGGATCCGCCGCATCCTGGGTGGGGCGGGGATTGGGGCGCGGCAGCGGTTATGTGGCCAGGTGGCGGATCAGGGGGGCGAGCAGCGTGGTTAGGAGGCCGCTGAAGATCATCAGGAGGCTGGCCATTACGCCGGCGGGCTCGCCGAATTCGCGGGCCTTGACGGTGCCCAGCGCGTGGGCGGCGGCGCCGTAGGAGGCGCCGCGCGCCAGGCCGGAGCGGCGCGGCAGCAGGGCAAGCACCAGTTCGCCGGTGACGATGCCGGCCACGCCGGTCAGCACCACGAACATGGCGGTCAGGTCGGCCTTGCCGCCGACCCGCTCGGCGATGCCCATCGCGAATGGCGTCGAGATCGACCGCACCAGCAGGCTGTTGGCCACCTCACCCGGCAGCCCGGCCGCCCGCGCCAGCAGCCACGACGAGCCGACGGCCATCGTCACGCCGGCCACCGTGCCGGCCAGCAGCGCCGCCCAATGTTCGCGGATCAGCGCGCGGTGCTGGTAGATCGGCACCGCGAAGCCGACGGTGGCCGGGCCCAGGCACCACAGCAGCCAGTGCGTATCGGACAGGTATTCGTCCAGCGGGATGTGCGCGGCCCACAACAGCGCAGCCAGCGCGGCCGGCGTCAGCAGGATGGGGTTGAACCACAGCCGCGGCCAGCGCCGGTACAGATACTTGTTCGGATAGAACAGCGCCAGCGTGGCCAGCACGCAAAAAACGGCCATGCCCATGTCAGTCCCCCGTGGCGCTGCGCGTCCCGGCCAGGATGCGGCGGATCCGTGAAGCGCGTAGGGGGGCGCCCTTCCTCACCAGGAGTTCCACTGCGATGGAGGTGACGGCCATCACGCAGGCGTTGCCGACCACGATAACGGCCAGCAGGCGCAGGCCGGAGTCGCGCAGCATGGGCCCGTAGCGCACCGTGGCCACGGCCGCGGGGATGAAGAACAGCAGCATGTCGGTCAGCATCCACTGCGCGCCGAAGCGCACGCCATCCACCGGCAGCCAGCCGCCGAACAGCAGCGCCAGCAGTATCGCCAGCCCCAGCACGCCGGCCGGCACCGGCAGATGCGCCCAGCGCGACAGCGCGTCGGCGGCCCACCACAGGGCGGCCAGCAGCAACACCTGCCCGCCCACGCGGGGCAAGGACGGCGAAAGCGGCATGGATGAAGAGGTGATCATGGCTGCGATTCCGGACCAAGGGTTTTCCCTTGACGGAATCATTCTAAGCACTGGATTTCCATTTATGAAATGAATAATATTCATCCAATACATTCCATATCGGCATTTTTTTGCACCATGGACCTGCGGGCCTTGCGTTACCTGGTCGAAGTCGTCCGCCACCGGGGCTTCACGGCGGCGTCGAAGGCGCTGTTCGTCACCCAGCCCACCGTCAGCAAGATGATCAAGCAGCTGGAATCCGAGCTGGGCACCCCGCTGCTGCGCAAGGAAGGTCGCCGCATCGAGCTGACCGACACCGGCCGCATCGTGTTCGAGCGCGGCCAGGAAATGCTGGCCATGCACGCGCGGCTGCAGGCCGAGCTGGCCGACCTGAACCAGGTGGCCCGCGGCGAGCTTTCGATCGGCATTCCGCCGCTGGCCAACAGCCTGCTGATGCCCATCCTGGCCCGCTTCCATCGCCGCTACCCGCGCATCGAACTGAAGCTGTTCGAACGGGGCTCGCGCACCGTGGAAGAGGAACTGCGCAGCGGCACGCTGGAAATCGGCGCCGTGCTGCTGCCGCTGGGCGAGGGCTTCGACACGCTGCCGCTGTGCAGCTACCCGCTGCAGCTGATCGCGCCGGCCGACTCGCGCTGGCGCGGCCGCGGCGAGGTGAAGCTGGCCGAACTGGCCGGCGAACCGTTCATCTTCTACGGCGAGGGCTTCGTGCTGAACGAGATCGTGCACGACGCCTGCGCCGGCGCCGGCTTCTCGCCCACCATCGCCGGCCGCAGCAGCCAGTGGGATTTCATGGCCTCGATGGTGGAGGCCGGCGTGGGCATCGCCCTGCTGCCCGAGCTGTTCGGCCGGCGGCTCGACCGCGGCCGCTTCGCCGTGGTGCCGGTGGCGCATCCGCAGCTGTGGTGGAATATGGGCCTGGCGTGGCGCCAGGGGCGCTATCTGTCGTTCGCCGCCCGCGCCTGGCTCGACACGGCGCGCAGCGTGCTGACCGAACCGGCGTTCGCGGCGGCCGCCGGCGATCCGGTGACGCCCCGCGGCGATCCGCTGACGCCCGGCGGCGCTCCCGCCCTCCCCCTTCCCGATTTTCCCGACCCGCAGCCATGATCCACGCCGACCTTTTCTGCCGCATCATCGACAACTACGGCGATATCGGCGTCTGCTGGCGCCTGGCGCGCCAGATGGCCGCCGAACACGGCTGGGCCATGCGGCTGTGGGTGGACGACCTGGCGGTGTTCGCCCGCCTGGAGCCGCGGCTCGACCCCGGCGCCGCGCGGCAGGCCGTCGGCGGCATCGAGGTCGTCCATTGGACCCAGCCCGCGCCCGACCTGGCGCCCGCCGACGTCGTCATCGAGGCCTTTGCCTGCGACCCGCCGCCGGCCTATGTGCACCGCATGCAGGACAGCCTGCGCCGGCCGGCCTGGATCAACCTGGAATACCTGAGCGCCGAACCGTGGATCGACAATTGCCACGCCCTGCCCTCGCCGCAGCCGAGCGGCCTGGTCAAATACTTCTTCTTCCCCGGTTTCACCGAAGGCAGCGGCGGACTGATCCGCGAACGCGGCCTGACGGCGGCGCGCGACGCCCTGCAGGCCGGTCCCGCCGCGCGCGCGGCATGGCTGCGCGAAACCGGCATCGAGCCGCGCGACGACCGCCTCGTCACGTTGTTCTGCTATCCGGACGCCAGCGCCTCGGTGCTGGCCGACGTGCTGGCGCAGGACGAACGGCCGTCCACCCTGGCCGTGGCGCACGGCGTGGCGCCCTACCTGCGCGCCGGCGAACGCGGCGCGCTGCGCATCGCCCGGCTGCCCTTCCTTTCCCAGCCCGGCTACGACCGCCTGCTGTGGTGCGCCGACCTGAACTTCGTGCGCGGCGAGGACTCTTTCGTGCGCGCGCAGTGGGCGGCGCGGCCCATGGTGTGGCACATCTATCCGCAGGCGCAGGCTGCGCACATCGACAAGCTGCACGCCTGGCTGGCGCGCGAGCCGGCGCCCCTGGCCGGACGCGAGCTCAACGCCGCCTGGAACGGCGAAACCGGCCGCGACGGGCTGGCGCAGCGCCTGCGCGCGGCGCTGGCCCCGGCCGCCTGGCAAGACTGGCGGCGCCACGCCCGCGCCTGGAGCGACCGGCTGGCCGCGCAGGACGACCTGGCGGCCCGGCTCGCCGCGTTCTGCCGGACGTTGCGGGAAAGCCGCCCCTGACGCCAAAGCATGCCGCCGGCGATTCCCCCCGGCTGCGCAAAAGGTTATACTAGCTGGCTGCACAATCAGACCTTTGGCAGCCGGCTACGCGCTTTCCTCCAAGGTCGCCCTCTCCAAGGCCGGTGTCCTCCCGGGTTATGACTCCCGGGGTTGTGGCTCCCCTTGGTTGACTCCCCCTTAAGGTTGATTTCCCGTATGAAGATCGCTCAGGAACTGCGCGTCGGCAATGTCATCATGGTCGGCAAGGATCCCCTGGTCGTCCAGAAGGCCGAGTACAACAAGTCCGGCCGCAACGCCGCCGTCGTCAAGCTGAAGCTGAAGAACCTGCTCACCGGCTCGGGCACGGAATCGGTCTACAAGGCCGACGAGAAGTTCGACGTGCTGGTGCTCGACCGCAAGGAATGCACCTACTCGTATTTCGCCGACCCGATGTACGTGTTCATGGACGCCGAGTACAACCAGTACGAGGTGGAAGCCGAGAGCATGGGCGACGCGCTGAACTACCTCGAAGAAGGCATGCCGGTCGAGGTCGTGTTCTACGACGGCCGCGCCATTTCGATCGAACTGCCCACCATCGTGGTGCGCGAGATCATCTACACCGAGCCCGCCGTGCGCGGCGACACCTCCGGCAAGGTGATGAAGCCCGCCAAGATCAGCACCGGCTGGGAACTGCCCGTGCCGCTGTTCTGCGACATCGGCGACAAGATCGAAATCGACACCCGCACCGCGGAATACCGCAGCCGCGTCAAGTAAGACCCGTCTCAGCCCAGTTCGCGCTGCATGTAGGCCCGCAGCGCGTCGGGGCCCAGCGGCCGCGAAAAGAAATACCCCTGCCCCTTGTCGCAGCCGCCCTGCGCCAGCCGCTCGGCCTGGTGTTCCGACTCGATGCCCTCGGCCAGCACTTCGCGCTGGGCCGCGTGGCACAGCTCGATGATGGCGTCCAGCACCGCCCAGGTGCGCGTGTTGTTGTCCTTCGGCAGCAGGGTCTGGTCGATCTTGATCTTGTCGACCTCCAGCCGCGTCAGGTAGCTCAGCGACGAATAGCCGGTGCCGAAATCGTCGATCGCGGTGCGCACGCCGATCGAGCGCATGTTGCGGATGGTCTCGATCGCCAGCGTCAGTTCGCTCATCGCCGCCGTTTCGGTAATTTCCAGTTCGAGCCGGTCCGGCTGCAGCTTGGAGGCGTGCAGCGCCGCCTCGATCGCGTCCATCAGGCCGGGATCGCGGAACTGCACGGTCGACATGTTCACGCTCACGCGCATCGGCGCCGGCAGGTTCGCCGCCGCGAAGCGGATGCTTTCGGCCAGAACCCAGTTGCCGATCGGCAGGATCAGGCCGTTCTGCTCGGCCATGCGGATGAACAGGTCCGGCGGCACCGCGACGCGGCCCGGCGGCTGCCAGCGCAGGAGCGCTTCCACGCCCGACGGCCGGCGCGACGGCAGCAGCACCTTGGGCTGGTAGACCAGCGAAAACTCGTTGCGCTCGAGCGCGCCCATCAAGGCCGTCTCGATCGCCAGCATGTCGCGCGAACGGCGCGCCATGGCCGGGTTGTACAGGCCCACCCGGTTTTCGCCGCCCGAACTGCGGCGCGCCTGACGCAGTGCCAGGTCGGCCGCGTGCATCAGGCCTTCGGCCTCGCGGATCTCGCCGGCGGCCCAGGCCACGCCGGCCATCGCGCGAGGCAGCAGGCGGCGGTCGCCCAGCACCACTTCGTGGCCGGTCACCGCCCACAGCAGTTCCTCGGCCTCGGCCACGGCGGCCTGCGACGAGCGGATGCCCGTCAGCGCGATGCCGAAGCGGTCACCGCCCAGCCGCGCCACCTGGGCCGAGCTGCCGGCTGCCGCGCTCAGGCGGCCGGCGATCTCGTGCAGGACCAGGTCGCCGAAGGCATGGCCCAGCGCCTCGTTGATCGCGGCGAAGTCGGCCAGGTTGATCACCACCAGGGCCAGGTCGCGGTCGCGGCCGCCGGCGATCAGGCCTTCCAGGTGGGCGAAGAAGGAACGCGCATTGGCCAGCCCGGTGAGCTCGTCGCGGGTGGCGAGGTCTTCCAGCGTCTGGATGGCATTGGCCATCTCGGAAACGTCGGTGACGACGGCGACGAAGCCGACGAAATCCGGCGATTCGGCGCGCGTGATGTTGGCCAGCGCCAGGAACTCGCGGCCGTCGGCGCGATGGGCCTTGACGGTGCGCGTGCGGCCCATGATGCGGGCCAGGTCGGCATGCAGGGCACGCCCGAAGCGCGGCTCGTGCGCCGGGCTGAGCGCGGCCGGGATCAGGTCGTCGATCGACAGCGCGGCCATGCGTTCGCGCGAGACGCCGAACAGCCTGCAGGCCGCTTCGTTGGCGGCGCAGATGCGGCCGGTTTCGGTGATGGCCAGCAGGCCCTCGCCCACGGCGTCGAGAAACGTCACGGCTATTTTTTCAAGCATGGCGCAGGCCGGTTCTGCGCGATGTGGCGAGCTGGAGCGATTCAAGATGGGCCAGATGCACGAGGAAAAACCGAGGTGCCGGCAAATACGCGCGAAACCGGCAGGCCGCCGTCACCATGAACGGACTAACGGCAGCGTCGGCCCATACTTGAGGAACCCCGCGAAAAACGCAGGCTACTGGAGATTGTCGTCGTCTAGCAAGGCCGGGATGGCCGCCACGGCCACCCCCTCTTCGGCCAGCTCGCGCCGCTCCTGGGCGGTGGCCACGCCCCGGATCGCGCGCTCGGGCGCGTCGCCCCGGTGGATGCGGCGGGCTTCGTCGGCGAAGCGGTCGCCTACGTTCTCGATCTGCTTGAGCATCTGGCGCAGGTGGCGGATGACCTCGCCCTGTACCACGCTTTCGGGCCGCCCGGCCGGCGGCGCCGGCGGCGCGGCGGGGGCATCCTGTTTGAGGCCCGAAACGTTCAGGCGAGGCGCCGACAGCTTGCGTTCGACCGAGGCGCTGTCGCAGAGCGGGCAGCGCACCAGCCCGCGCTCGCGCTGGGAATCGTAGTCGGCATGAGAGGCGAACCAGCCTTCGAACAAATGGCCGTGCTCGCACTGCAGATCGAAAACCTTGAATGCCATCGAAGTAGCGGGTCTTGCCGTCGCGTGACGCGGGCCGGCCCCAAGCCGTGAAGAATCTTTTATGTTACCCCAACCGTCCTGCGCGCAGGGCTTTGCGCTCGGCGTTCCGGCTCGAATGCGCAGGTGCGATGGAAGATGGTGCGCCCGGCCGGAATCGAACCGGCACGCCTTGCGGCCGCGGATTTTCTTACCCGCTACTGCTCGCGCAGCCGGCGGGCGCGTGGCGCCTGCCGTTCGGGGTCTGGACTCTGCCTTGACCATCGCCGCCGCGCATCCGGGGATGGGATGCCGCGCCGGCCTTAGGCCCCCGCCGTCGAGTCTCTACACACGCCCGGCGATGCATGCATCGCCTGCTTGGCTCGGCGTTCCCGTGCCAGGGGTTCGCCGAATTTGACGGGTTCTACTCCCGGTCTTTCGGCCGGGGCACTCCGCATTGCTGGAAGTCCGCTACGTCTACCTATTTCGTCACGGGCGCACGGCGCGTATTGTCGCACAACGGGGTGGACGGCCCGGCAGGCGGTTCGAGCAGGCGCGCGACGGCCGGGGCCATGGGGATCCGGCCTTGCGCGAGCAGCGCCAGATTGGGCTCGAAAGCGGCGGGATCGTAGCGGTAGTTCACCGTGAACGGGCAGGTGCCGGCCGGGTCTTCCCCGCCTGCGTCTGCGTCCGGGTCCCTGTTCACGCGCTCGATGCGGGCGCCGTTGGCGAGATGGAAGCGGGCCAGCGGGTCGTGCGGCAGACGGCCGTCGCGCACCTCGGCCAGGTAATGCGCCGCCAGGCGCAGGCCGGCGCTGCCGGCCGTTTCGACGTCCATGCGACCGGCCAACCAATCAGAGAAACCGGAAAGCGGCGCGAGCACGCCGAAACGGCCGATCCCGGGGGCTTCGCGCCGCAGCGCCTGGATCAGCCGGCCGACCGCGAAATTGCCGAATCCCACGCCGCGCAGACCCGGCATGGCCACCGCCAGCGAATGCAGGACCGCCCATGGCACGACACCGCCTTCGCGCGGCGGCACGGCCGCGTCCCGCAATTGCCGCATGCCGGCCGGCAGCGTGCGGCAGAACGTCACGTCGAGGGAAAAAACCGGCGTCGCGGGCAGATAGGGATGGAAGAAAGCGCAGCGCCGGCCAGTCGGACCTTCGATCAGGCGCAATTCGAGCAGGCCGGCGTCGAACCAGTCCGCGAGCAGCTCCTCGATCTCGGTCTCCAACATGCCCGGCGCGCCGAGCGCACCGCGCCATTGCAGCATGTCGGCGCGAAGCGCCAGCACAAAAGCCAGGCCGTCGGGCATGGCGCGCAAACGATGGCAAAAGCGCGCGCCGCTTCCGGGCAGCGCGCGCCACAATGGCCCGGGCAGGCGCCCGGCCATGGCCGGCCGGGTGGCGCCCACCTCGAGCATCGTTTTCAACATGCCGAGCCTGCCGGCCGCATCGGCGCCGCGATAGGCGTCGGCCCATTGCCGCGCGGCCAGGCCGGCGGCCGCGTCGGTCAGGCGGGTCGCGGCAAAGCTTCGCTGCAACAGGGCCCGCAGCCTCGCCGCCACGCGCGGCGGCAGGGGCGGCGCGGCGGGGACGGCAGGAACGTCGGCCTCGAAGGGCGGCATACCATTCTCCGTGAACCAGCGCCTCTTATAGGGCGATTTCATGGCCCTGCAAACCGGTCCCCGCGTCTACGACGTCATACTCGTCGTGCCATGTCCTTGTCGCGCCATGCCGCCGCGGCACGGAAACCGCCGCGGGCACCGCCCCGCTCAGGCCAGCCCTCGCCGCCGCAGCAAACCGATGGCCGTGCCCGTCAGCGCCGTGGTCGCCACCACCGTCACCACGCTCATCGCCATCCCCTGCCCCACCGAGCCCTGCTCGAACTGCCGCCAGATGAACAGCGCCACGGTCTGCACCCCGGTCGGCGCCAGCAGCAGCGAAGCCACCAGTTCGCGCGACGCGACGGCGAACACCAGCAGCATGGCCGCCGCCAGACTGGGCGCCAGCAAAGGCAGCAGCACGCGCATCATCGCCGTGGCGCCGCCGGCGCCGTGCACCCGCGCGGCCGCCTCCAGGCTGTCGCCGATCTGCATCAGCGCAGCCTGGGTATAGCGCACCGGATACGGCATCAGCAGGCAGCAATAGGCCAGCAGCAGAATGCCCCAGGTGTCGTAGGGCGTGGCCGGCCAGAATGGCTGGTTCCAGGCCAGGATCAGCCCCACCCCCACCACCACGCCCGGCATGGTGTTGGGCAGCATAGACAGCACGTCCAGCATGGCGCGGCCGCGGGCGCGGGTCTTGACCACGCAGTAGGCCACCAGCATGCCGACCAGGCCCGTGACCACCGCCGCGCCGACCCCCAGCGCCAGGCTGGTAGACAGCGCCTGCAGCGCGTCGCCGCCGGCGATCGCCTCGAAATGCACCAGCGAGAGATTGGCGATCGCCAGCCCGCCCGACAGCGTGCGGCTGAGCGCGGTGGCCAGCACCGCGAACAGCGGCGCGAAAGTCGAGGCCAGGCACACCACCGCGAACAGCGCGGCCGCGGGCCAGCGCCACGCCCCCAGCGAACGCCTGCCGGGGCGCGCCGGCTTGCCCGTCATCGTCTCGAAGGCATGGCCGCGCAGCATGACCCGCTGCAGCACGAAGGCCGCCACCGCCAGCCCCACCAGGATCAGCGACAGGATGGACGCGCCCGGCAGGTCGATCGGCCATTCCGAAAAACGCCGCTCAATGCCGGTCACCAGCACGAAGAAACCCGAATTGGCGGCCAATGCGGCCGGCGTGCCGTATTCCTCGATGGCCATCGCGAACACCAGCAGCAGGCTGGCGGCGATGCCGGGCGCGGTCAGCGGCAAGGTGATGCGCCAGAAGCAGCGCCACGGGCCCGCGCCGCACACCTGCCCCACCTCGGCCAGCCGCGACCCGGTCGCGGCCATGCTGCGCGACACGGCGAAGTACACCACCGGCAGCACGTTGAGCGTCATCACGAACACCACGCCGTGCAGCGAAAACAGGAAGCCGGCCGCGTTCGCGCCCAGCAGCTGCTGCGCATAGCCGCGCGGCTGCAGCAGCATGATCCAGCCCAGCGCCGCGATGTAGGGCGGGATCATGAACGGCACCAGCAGCAGCGCATCCCACAGCCGCGCGCCCGGCACGTCGAACAGGCCGCGCAGCGCGCCGAGCGGGATGCCGGCCAGCGCCGCGCAAAGCACCACCCCGGTGCCCAGCCGCAGCGTGTTGGCGGTCAGCTCGGGCAGCGCGGGGTCGGCCAGCGTCTTGGCGAAATGGGTGAATGGCCCGGCCAGGCTGCCCTGCGCCAGCGCCGGAAAAACGGCCTCCAGCACGACGAAGCCGAGCGGCAGCGCTACCAGTAGCGCCAACGCGGCGACTGCCACACCCGGCAATAGCGAATTCGAACGCATGGCGTCCAGGCCTTTTTCAGTTGTTTGTTCTATGCGGTCCGCGCGATGAACGCCGGGCGCGCCGCACCGCGCGGCGCGCCCGGCAGGCGGAACTACCGGGGCCTACTTGCGCTCGAACAGCTTCGAGAAGCGCTGCAGCAGCGCCTCGCGGCCGGCGCGCTCTTCATCGGTGGCCGGAGGCAGCGACTTGAACTCGCTCAGGCCGGGGCGCCTGGCCTTGATGTCGGTGCGGGCGGGCACCAGGTAGGTCGCGGCAACGCGCGCCTGGCCGGCGTCCGACAGCACGTAGTCGATGAACTTCTTGGCGTCTTCCGGCGTCTTGGTCGACTTCAGGATCATCATCGGCCGGCCGGCCACCACGGTGCCGCTCGACGGGAAGATCACCTCGATCGACTCGCCCTTGGCCCGGCTGTCCAGCGCCACGTAATCGACGGCGGCGAACACGGCAGCCTTGGCGCCCTGCAGCACCGGGTTCATCGCCTGCGCGTTGGGGCCGGCGATGGCCATGCCGTTGTCCTTCAGCGACTGGAACAGCTTCCAGGCACCGTCGCCGTTGGCAGCCTGCAGGCCCGACAGCAGTTCGAGCGCGGTGCCGGACTGGGCCGGATCGGGCATGTTTACCAGGTTCTTGAACTCGGGCTTGGTCAGGTCGCTCCAGTCGGCCGGGCGCGGGGTGCCGCTCTTGGTGTTCCACGCGATGGCCAGTGCCGACAGGCCCTGCGCCACATAGGTGCCGCTCTTGTAGATGGCCGGCACATTGGCCGCGTTCGGGCTCTGGTACGGCAGCAGCCAGCCGCGGCGGTCGAGGTCGATCGCGCTGTCCCACGAGGCCGAGATCACCACGTCGGCGCGCGGGTTCGACGCTTCGGCCTCGAGCCTGGCCATGACCTTGCCGGTGTCGGCCTGGAACACGTCGACCGTCACGCCGGTCTGCTTCTTGAAGTCATCGGCCAGGTTCTTGATCAGGCCGGCCGGGCCGGCGGTGTAGACCGTCAGCGCCTGGGCGTTGCCGGCCGCCAGCGCGGCGCCGATCGACAGCATGGCAATCAGGGGTTTGAGCGTTTTCATGGCATTCCACAAAAGGATGGACGATGCCGGCCGTCATGCGGCCAGCGGGAACCAGCGCAGCCGCGACCAGTCGACGTCGAGGGCGACCGCCTGCTGGATCGGCATGCGCACGTCGGTCAGCAAGGCCAGTTCGAGCGCCTGGCCGGCCGCGCCGACGCGGACGGTGGTGGCGTACTGGCCGCCGCGGTAGCGCTGCGCGATGACCAGGCCGCGCAGCGTTTCTCCCGTGCCGGCGCGCAGCGCGGCGGGCGGAATCAGGAGATGGCCGGGGCCGGGGGCGCCCGCCGACCCGGCAGCGGGGCCGACCAGCTCGACGCCGCAATCGAGCCGCCAGCCGCGCTCGGTACGCTCGGCGCGCGATAGCGCGCCCAGCTTCAGGAATTCGGCCACGTCGGCCGTGCCCGGCTCGTGGATCAGCGCATCCGGCGCCGCCATCTGGCGGATCCGGCCGCCGCGCATCACGGCCACCGTATCGGCCAGCGTGAAGGCTTCTTCGTGGTCGTGGGTGACGTAGACGGCAGTGGTGCCGAGGTCGCGCAACAGGCGGCCGATCTCGGCGCACAGGGTCTCGCGCAGATCGCGGTCGAGGTTGGACAGCGGCTCGTCGAACAGCAGCACGCGCGGGCGGGCGACGATGGCGCGGGCCAGCGCCACGCGCTGCTGCTGGCCGCCCGACAGACTGCCGGGCTGGCGCGATCCGAAACCGCCCAGGCCGACCAGCTCGAGCGCATGCGCGACCCGGCTGGCGCGCTCGCGCCGGTCCACGCCGCGCACTTCCAGCGGGAAGGACACATTGCCGCCGACCGTCATGTGCGGCCACAGCGCGTAATCCTGGAACACCATGCCCAGGCCGCGCTTTTCCGGCGGCAAGAACACGCCGTCCCCGCTGACCGTGACGCCGTCGATGGCGATGCGGCCGGCGACCGGGCGGTCCAGCCCGGCCAGCGCCTTCAGCAGCGTCGTCTTGCCGCAGCCCGAGGGGCCAAGCAGCGCGAGCACGCGGCCCGGCTCCAGACGGATGTCGATGTGGTCAAGAACCGTATTGGCGGCAAACCGCTGCACCAGGCCCTCGATCTCGATCGAGGCGCCGGCAGTGCTGGTGGGGTGCATGGGGTATCGATGGCCGTGTGGGGAAGAACGGCGGCATCGTATTTCTCTTGCGTGACGGTTTTGTGACTGGCGAGTTCCGGCCCTTTTTGGCGAGGGGCGTTTGACACGCGGGCGCTGGTCTTGCTATAGTTTCTTTCTCACTTCGAAAGCTGAAGTGCGGCAATGCGGGAATAGCTCAGTTGGTAGAGCGCAACCTTGCCAAGGTTGAGGTCGCGAGTTCGAGACTCGTTTCCCGCTCCAAATTCTCAAAAGGGCCCAAACGTCGGTTTGGGCCCTTTTGCGTTTGCGCCTAGGCTATCCTTAATAGCTGCTTTCGGCCCAAAGCGTAAGTTCGTCTGCTGCCTACCAATGACCGTTTTGGAACTTACCGGTGAGGGCAGGCAGTTGCCGCTTGATTACATCAAGAACGGACTGCCACTCTTCATGTGGGATGCGGGTCGTAGGACGAACAGCTCGCCTGATCAGGCGCAGGGCTGCAATCTCCAATCCTCGCATCACAGGGACATTTTTTCTGGACGATCATGGCGTTGCTCAAGGGCGATGCGACGGCGCTCGAGAGAGGAAGCCCGGCGGTGCGTACGCGTCCGCCGCGCGACGTGATGGACCGGCGTTGTCATCTGGCCGCGTTCCTGCGGCAACCCATCGAAGTTGGATCGTGGGGTAATCCCCCCACCAGCGGTTTGTCGCCACATCGGCAACCCCGAAACGCTTGCCTCTCGTTGCGCGTGGCAGGCCCGCTCGCAATCAGGACGTAACGCGCGAACATCCAATGCCTTAGATATGGGCTCATGGCGGTCATGCGGCCAGTTCCCCACGCCGCTCGATGATGCGCGAAACCAGGCCATAGGCCACGGCTTCTTCCGCCGGCATCCAGTGATCGCGCTCGATGTCTGCCAGCACCCGATCCAGGGGCTGCCCGCTTTCACGCGCAATGACGCGGGCGATGCGCTCGCGCGCCTTGACGATCTCGCGCGCATGGATGGCGATATCGCTGGCCGGGCCGCCGGCGCCGCCGCTGGGCTGATGGATCAGGAAGCGGGTTTGCGGCAGGCAGAAGCGGCGCTCGCGCGGCGCGCCGAGGTAGAGATGGGTGGCGGCGCTGCCTACCCAGCCGGTGCCTACCATGTTGACCGGCGCGCAGATGAAACGCACCACGTCGTGTATCGCATCGCCCGATTCCAGATGGCCGCCGGGGGATGAGACGATCATGTTGATGGGCGCATCGGACTCTGCGTCGAGCGCCAGCAGGCGGCGCACCGTTTCGGACGCCGTGGCGTCGGTGATGGTTCCGAATACCAGCACCGTCCGGGCCCGGAAGGTCTTCTCTTCCAGGAAGGCGCCGTTCTGTGCCGGCGAAGGCGCGGCATTGCGGTCCGGATCGTTGGCGAACATCGGGAAAGCTCCTTTCGTGTTAAGTTCCGCCGGTAAACGAACGAGCCGCCGATAACGTGACATCCGCCGTCCCTCCCCATCCCCTGGCCGACGACGAGGCATTGCGCAAGCGCCTGATCGCGCTGGCCCGGCGCTGGCTGGCGCACGGCAGCGAGGCCGAAGACCTGGTCCAGGACGCCTATCTGCGCACGGCCGCGGGAGCGCTGCCGCCCACCGAAGCGGGCCGGGAAGCATGGCTGGTCACGGTGCTGCACCACCTCTGCATCGATTTCCTGCGTCGTCAGGGACGCTACCGGACCATTCTCGCGCAGGCCGCCGAAGAAACGCCGCACCGGCCGGACGACGATTGGCCGCAGCGGCTGGCCGATCAGGCGCAACGCGTGGAAGCGGCCCTGGCCCACCTGAGCCGGACCCTGGCCCCCGGCGATGCGGCGGCCGTGCTGCTGTACGAAATCTTCGGGTTCAGCCACGCCGAACTCGGCTCGCTGGCCGGCCGCAGCGAGGACGCATCCCGCCAGCACCTGCATCGCTTGCTCCGGCGTCTACGTTCCACGCCTATCGGCCCCAGGCCGGACGAAATAGAGGAAGAGGAAGGCGACGACGCGGCGTACCTGTTCGCGCTGTGCCGGCATGCGCTGACCCAGCGCGATCCCGGCGGGCTCGTCGCCGTGCTGCGCGCTTGCCGGCCGCAGGCGATGGCGGCGCTTGCGAATGCCGTGGCCGGCGGTGTGCGGGAAGACATGGCGGCTTCCTGCATGGCACGGCGGATTCATATCCGGAACCTGCTGACCTGGGCGGCGCACACGGAAGACTGCTGCGCGCTTTGCGGCTTGTAGTCGATCGCCACCGGCAGCGCCAGGCTGGCCGGTAGGAGACATGCGAACACGCGGTGGCGCCGGGCACGCGGCTTGCAGCAACCGGCGCCGCGCCCCTCTCGCGAATCAAGCAGGCCGGGCGAGGCGGCGCCTAACGATTCCATTGGCAAATTCAATCGTAGATGCTAATGAGAATTGATATCATTTATTCCGTGAAGACTTTCCGCGAGCCTGCCATGTCGACCCATGCAGTCCCTCTTCGCGCCGAGCCCGCGCCGCGCCCTACCCCGCGCTGGTTTGCGTTCGCCGGCGCCGGAGCCCTGATCGCCGTCGGCTACATGGATCCCGGCAACTGGGCCACCGCCCTGTCCGCCGGGGCCGGCTACGGCTATGCCTTGCTGGGCGTCGTCCTGCTCGCCAGTCTCATGGGCATGCTGCTGCAATGGATGTCTTCGCGCGTGGGCGTGGTCAGCGGACGAGACCTTGCAGAACTCGCGCATGAACGCTACGGCCGGCGAACCGTGCTCATGCTGTGGATCGCGGCCGAGATCGCCATCATCGCCTGCGACGTGGCCGAGGTGCTCGGCGTGGCCGTCGCCCTGCAATTGCTGCTGGGCGTCTCGCTGGCCGTGGGCGTGGCGCTGTCCGCGGTCGGCACCTTCGGCCTGCTGGCCTTGAAGCGCCGCGGCACGCGAAGGCTCGAAGGCACGGTGACCGCCCTCATCATGTTCACGGCCGCCTGCTTCGTGGCGCAACTCGCGCTCGCCCATCCCGACTGGGCCGCCGCGCTGCGGGGCTTCGCGCCCTCGCGCGAGATGATGACCAACACCGGCATGCTCTGGCTCGCCGCCGGCATCCTGGGCGCCACCGTCATGCCGCACAACCTGTACCTGCACTCGGCGCTCGTCAAGGATCTGGCGCCCGAGCGGCAGCCGGCGCAGGTGCGGCAGGCGCTGCTGGGCGTGAACTTCGACACCTTCGGGTCGCTCGTCTTCGCCTTCGTCATCAACGCGGCGCTGCTCATCCTGGCGGCTGCCGTTTTCCATGCCAACGGCAACACCGGGGTGAGCGACCTCGGCGACGCCCAACGGCTGCTCGCGCCGTTGCTGGGGCACCAGTGGGCGGGGCTGCTGTTCGCCGGCGCGCTGCTGGCCTGCGGCCTGAATTCCACCGTCACCGGCACCCTGGCCGGCCAAGCCGTGATGCAAGGCTTCCTGAAATTGAAGCTGACGCCGTGGAAGCGGGCCCTGCTGACCCGGGCGCTGGCCATCGGCCCCGCCTTCCTGGCCGTGGCGGCCTTTGGCGAGCACGGATCGACCTCGCTGCTGGTGGCGAGCCAGGTGGTGTTGAGCTTGCAGTTGCCGCTGGCGGTGATCCCGCTGGTGAAGTTCGCTTCGGATCGCTCCTTGATGGGGCGGTGGCGGGTCGGCGGTGTCTTGCTTGGCCTGGCCTGGATCTGCGTGGCGATGATCCTGGGCTTGAACGCGGCCTTGATCGGGCAGGCCGTGGCCGGATAGTTGCCGCTGGTTTGACACAAATTTGAAATTAGGTGAGAATGCGCGCCTTCGATCAGAAAGCATTGTCTTTCTTGTCACTCTCTTCGCCGGTGAAGCAGTAGATCAACCGGCGGGCGGCATGCAGGATACGCGGGAATAGCTCAGTTGGTAGAGCGCAACCTTGCCAAGGTTGAGGTCGCGAGTTCGAGACTCGTTTCCCGCTCCAAGAATTTTGTTCCGTGGAGATCCCACTGACTTCCGTGGATGCCTACCTGGAAATGAATCAAGGGGCTTCGGCCCCTTTTTCATTTCCGGCCGAGTTACGCTGACGTCCATCGGCTTCCACTGACAGCTACAAGTTCGTTGACCTGCTCCAGGAATTCGATTCCATGGATTTTCAGAGAGCCATGGTCGTAAAACAAAGGAGCCGCGGCTCCTTTTCATTCTCGCGACACCAAACGCTAGCGGGTTTCTTCGATCGAATCGACGCGATCCGGATAGAACGCCAGATGGCCGGCAATCTGCGCCACGGCGGCATGCGGCGACTCATAGCTCCACACGGCGTTGACGGCCCGTTCGCCACCGACCGGGATACTGTAATACGAGCAATCGCCCTTGTACGGGCAATGGGTGGTGTGGGAAGTACGCTCCAGCAACGTCATGTCCACGTCTTCGCGCGGGATGTATTGCACGGGGGTATAGGAGGCTTCGCGCAGCGTCAGCGCACGGCGCGTGTCGGCCACGGTGCGGCCGCCTGCCCTCACCACGATGTGCGCGGTGTTGGGCGTGACCGTGATAGGATGGTCGGGGCCGGGAATCTTGATGGATTTGTCGGTCATGGCTTGCTCCTGGAAGAACTTCGCGTATCTCGACACGAGTCTCTTAGCTTAGCGCTTGGCGGACCGCGCGGCACACGCAAGCCGCTGTAGTTCGTGACGTATCGTGCAGTAACAGTCTCCTGCTGATGCACGTGCCAGTCGGGCGAGGATTCTTCGGCCATTGCCGAGCGGTCGCACGCCACGGCGTTCGGCTTCCAGAGGCAAGAAATATTGAATGCAACGCGAAGGCGCGAGCTACGTGCTGCACCATATCGCCATTCCCACGTCGCGGCAATTGCCCGGGCAACGCTACGCGGCCAAGGCAGGCATGTATACCTCCGACGACCTGGCCTGCGGCAAGCCCACGCGGACGGTAAAGGCATTTTTGCGAGTCAGTCTGATTAGGGTACTTTATATAAAAATTCAGTGCTGAATCGCGATGAACGATACCGCAACCGTTGCGGATATCAAGCGCCGAGGCATGGCGCCATCGAAGAAAGATTGCGGCGGGGGCCCGTACATTCGCCACACGCAATAAGCCAGCCACCGTAGTGCCGTCCGAAGGAATACCTGCGCCTGACGATGCTGAGTTTCAACGCGTCCGAGGCCTCTTTCCGTGGCGCCGTTCGTCGAACGGCTGGTGCGTTTCTGGGCCAGCCATTTCGCGGTTTCGACCGAAAAGCAGGACGTTGCCGTGCTGGCCGGCGATCTCGGAACGCGGACCATACGCCCACACCTGTTGGGACGTCTCGAAGACATGCTGGTCGCGGTGGAACGCCGCCAAGACATGGCTGCAGGCCAATGCCGGACGGATACGCGCGCAGGTCATCGGCATCGCCACCGTGGTGCCCGCCGAGCACCTCGACCGCATGAGCCGGATGGACGCGGAAAAACTGTTCGGCGTGCCGGCGCGCACCTTCGACGACGTGGACCGCGCGCTGTCCTGGGTCTCGGAAACCATGGGCCGCGCGGCATGACGGCCGGTCAGACCGGGCTCGCCGCTGCGGCCGCCAGGCGGCCGCGCACCAAGCCCGCCGAAATCCGCGGCGAGGAATTGATGGACGCGGCCGAGGCATTGTTCCTCGGCAAGGGCTTCGACGACACCATCGTGGACGAGATCGTGAGAGGCGCCGGCGTCGCCAAGGACACCTTCTACTTCTACTTCAAGACCAAGGACGACGTCCTGCAGGCGCTGCGCGAGCGCTTCGCCGAACGCTTCCACGCGCGCGTGGAAAAGGCGGTGGCCGCCAAGGCACCCGCCGACTGGAGCGGCCGGCTCGACGCCCGGATCGAGGCCGCCGTGCACGGCTACCTCGACGACTTCGCGCTGCACGATCTAGTGTTCCACGAGTTCCGGCCGTCCGGCCGCCGCATGCGCTACGACAACCCCGTCATCGCCCACCTTTCCGCGCTGGTCGCCGGCGGCGCCAGGGATGGTGCCTGGACCGCCCGCCCTGCCCACCTGACGGCCTCGATGCTGTTCGGCGCCTTTCACAGCGCCGTCGACACCGCCATCGTCTCGCCCGGCAGGATGGGCCGCAGGCGCCCGGTGGCCAGGTGCGGGCGTTCTGCCGCTCGGCGCTCGCCTGTAGCCCGGCCTAGACGGCGGCCCGGCTGTCGGCCGAATCGAGCCCTTGCCGGATCGCGTCGGCCATGCCGAGCAATTCGGGCACCAGCTGGCCGGCCACCTGCTGCTGGCCGAACAGCTTGGTGGACACGCTGATGTTGATGAAATAGACGACGCCCGAGCGCAAGCGGATGGAAGTGGCGATCGAGGTTACGCCCGGCAGCCAGTTCACCTGGCAGTAGCCCATCTCGTGGACCTGACGGACCGATTCGCGGATGTCCTGCTCCAGCCGCTCCCAGCGGTCGGCGTAGCGCGGTCGCAGCCCTTCCAGGAAACGGTCGAGATCCGGCTCGCCCAGCGTCGCCAGATGCGCGCGGCCGAGCGAGGTCAGTTCGACCGGGGTGCGATGCCCGGTGGTGACATGCCGGGGCATGCCCACGCAGTTGCGCCGGAAGGCATGCAGATAGACCATCTCGTCGCCGTCGGCCATCGCCAGGCCGACGTTGACCTGCAGTTCCTCGGACACGCGCCGCATCAGCGGAACGGCAACCAGCAGCACGTCGGAACCGGCGATGAAGGCCTCCGCCAGGCTCAGTACCGCGGGCCCCAGGCGGTAGGCATCGGCCGTCCGGTCGTGCTCCAGGAAACCACAGGCCACCAGGGTCTGCGTGAGCCGGCTGACCGTCGAGCGCGGCAGCCCCGCGCGTTCGGCGATCTCGTTGTTGCCCCGCAGGGAGGCGCCCGGACGGAAGACGCGGAGGATGCGCAAGCCTCGTTCCAGGGAACGGTTGGACGGGGACGCGCCCGGAAATCGTGTGTCGGCTCTGGAACCGGCGCGCATCATGCCGGCGCCCGACGCCGTCATGTGCGGCGGCATGCCTGCCACCGCCCTGAGGCCATACGCCATTCGAGTCTCCCAGTCGCCGCCCGTGCCGGCGAACCGCGCCGGGCAGTCTCAGCATCTGCGATGATCCATCGCGTATGGACATACTATACATGCCGGGAATCGTTCGGCGGGGCCAATTCCACTCCATGGAATTGCCCGATGCCCGCGGTCAACTGACCACCACCTCATCGCCCTCGATGGCGAAGCGATGTTCAAACCCCTCGGATGCCCAGTCCATGTACCGGACCGCCTCGTCGAAGCGGGGATCGCCGCGGCGCAGCACTTCCGGGCGCATCTGCGTGTCGATCAGCACCGGCAGGAAAGATACGCGGTCTACCCCTTTTTTCGACAGCACGGCCTTGGCGATCAGGCTGCGCTTGGCGTCGGTGCCGAAGGCCAGGCGCGGATAGGCGGGATCCTGCTCGATGCCGTAGATGCGCGCGAACTCCCTGGCCCGCGCCGGGTTCTCGCGGGTGGTGAAGATGAAGTTCGACAGGCTGTAGAAGCAAGCCATGCCGTGGTGCATGCCGATCGCCTTGGGGATGTGGGCGTGGTGACCTAGGATGATGTCCACGCCGGCCCTGGCGGCGGCGTTGGCGACGATGGGCTGGTATTCGGCGATCAGGCGCGGGATGAAATGCACGCCCCAGTGCAGCGAGAGCACCACCACGTCGGCCGCCTTGCGGGCCGCGGCGATGTCGTCGAGCACGGCGACCATGTCTTCTTCGTAGGGCACGGTCACCACGCGCGGGGGAATGCCCGGCTGCGGCTCGACCGCTTCGTAATAGGTGTGCACGCGCAGCGGCGCCACGCCCGGCCGGTCGGGACCGGCGTCGTAGTTTTCCGCCAGCAGCGAACAGTAGGCCAGAAAGGCCACCCGCACGCCGTTCTTCTCGACGATGGCGGGCCGGCGCGCCTCCTCGGCGTTGCGGCCGGCGCCGACGGTGCGGATGCCGCGGCCGCGCAGGTTGTCGATGGTGTCCATCAGCGCGTCGGGGCCGAAATCCATGCCGTGGTTGCCGGCCACGGACACCACGTCGAAGCCGCAGTCGGAGAACACCGAGGCCATGTGCGGCGCCAGGCGGCCGTGCCGCAGGCCGTGCAGCTGGAATTCGCCGCGCTCGGAGTAGATGCGCTCGGCCTGGCCGAAACGGATGTCGGCCGCTTGCAGGGTGGGTTTCACCAAGGTGCTGTAGGCGTCCATCGGCTCCTGGACGGGGCCGATGTCGCCGCAGCCGAGTAGGACTACGGTCGGTTCTGTCATCGCTTCTGTTCTATATTCAAAGATAAGGAAGGTAAGAAAAACGGCGCTTCAGTCTTCGTCGACGGGGATCCTGGCGTCCTTCACCACGCGCGCCCACTTCTTGATCTCGCCGTCGATGTAGGCGCCGAATTCCTGCGGGCCGGTGCCGACCACCTGCGCGCCCTGCTCGGCGAACAGCTGCTTCATTTCCGGCGTTTCCACGATCTCGCGCATCACGCCGTAGAGCTTGTCGACGATAGGCTTGGGCGTGCCGCCGGTAACGAAGATGCCGTACCAGGTCACGTACTCGTAGTCCGGCAGGCCGGCCTCGGCCACCGTGGGCAGTTCGGGAAAGACCGGCGAGCGCCGCTTGCCGGTCACCGCCAGCGCTTTCATCCGGCCGGTGCGCACGTAGGGCTGGGCCGACACGATGGTGGAAAAGCTCATGTCGACGTGCCCGCCGGCCAGGTCGGTGAGCGAAGGCGCCGAGCCCTTGTAGGGCACGCGCAGCAGCTTGCCGCCGGTCAGGGAATTGAACAGCTCGGCCGACAGGTGCGAGGGGCCGCCCGTGCCGCCGTCGGAATAGCTGTACTTGCCCGGCTCGGCGCGCACCAGCGCGATCAGGTCCTGCATGGTGTTCACCGGCAGCCCGTTGCGCACGGTGACCAGGCTGGGCGCCTCCATCAGGTCGATCACCGGCGCCAGGTCGCGCCGGACGTCATAGGGCAGGTGCTTCTTCAGCGAGGGCTGCACCGCCACCAGGGAATAGGTGAGCAGCATGGTGTAGCCGTCGGGCGGCGAGGTGGCCACCAGGCGCGTGCCGATGATGGTGTCGCCGCCGGGGCGGTTTTCGACGACCACCGGCTGGCCCATGCGCTCCTGCATCTTTTCGCCGAGCAGGCGGGCGATGGCGTCGGCGCCGCCGCCGGCCGGCGTCGGGATGATCATGCGCATGGGGTGGGAGGGAAACTCCTCGGCCGGCGCGATGGCGCCGTAGGCGGCCAGCGCGAGGCCGGCCGCGAAGATGTGGAAGCGACGCATCTTGATGTCTCCTTCGGAAGGCCTCAGCGACCTATGCCCACGGCGGCCAGGCGGGGCCACAGCGCGTCGGCCGGCGTGCCGGCGAAGGCGCGCCCCAGCCGCTCGCGCCATTCGGCCGCCGAGCCGTATTCGTCGCGCCAGCCCCACAGGCGGCGCGTGCTGAAGTGCAAGGGGTACTCGCGCACGAAGCCCATCGCGCCGTGCACCTGGTGCGCGACGGCCGCGCCGGTGTCGATCGCCGCCGCCAGCCGGGCGCGCGCCGCGGCCACCATCACCATGCCGTCGTCGCGCAGCACGGCCGAGGCGGCCGCGTCGGTGATGGCCGACGCGGCCGCCACCGCGCCGGCCATCACGGCCAGCTGCTGCTGCACGGCCTGGAACTTGGCCAGCGGCCGGCCGAACTGCACGCGGTCGCGCACGTAGCGCACCGACATGTCGAGGATGTTTTCCAGCGCGCCGCTGATCATCGCCGCGCGCAGCAGCGCGGCCATGCGCAGCACGGCCTCGGCATCCAGGCCGGCAAGCAGGGCCGAGGCATCCAGCGGCGCGCCCTGGGCGGCCAGGCGGTCGCGCGGCTCGCCGGCGATGTTGCGCCCCGGCTCGACCCGCAGCCGGGACGGCGGCAGCACGCCCAGCGCCACGCCGCCTTCGGCGGGCGCCACCGCCACCACGGCCGCCGCGCTCGCTCCCCATGCCACCGCGGCCTGCTCGCCGCTCAGCGCCGCCCCGCCCTGCCCGCGCGCGATCCGCCAGGGTTTGCGGTCGCTGCCGAGCGCCACCGCCAGCGGCCCGGCGGGCGCCTCCAGGCCGGCGCGCGACAGCAGCCAGCGCGCGAGCATGGTTTCGGCCAGCGGCAGCGGCACGGCGTGGCGGCCGGCGGTGCGCAGCACCGCCACCGCATCGCGCGGTGCCGCGCCGATGCCGCCGTGGCGCTCGTCGGCCAGCATGGCGGGCAGGCCCAGCTCCTCCACCGCCCCCCACAGTTCCTGCGGCAAGCCGCCGGTTTCGGCCGCGGCCAGCACGGCGTCGGTGCACAGCGTGGAAAACAGCCGCGTGGCCGTCTCGGCCATCATCGCGGTCATGCCATCGTTATCGTTCATCGCAACCCCAGTCCGCGCGCGATCACGCCGCGCATGATTTCCTTGGCGCCGCCGCGGATCGTGTAGCAGATCGACCAGGCCTGCGCGTTGTCGAGCACCTCGCCGAGCCGGCGCGCGCCGCCGTGCAGTTCTATGCCCTCTTCGTGGATCAGGTCGCGCGCCTTGGCGACCATCGCCTGCTCGAAGCAGGTGCCGAGGTCCTTGACGATGGCGGCCTCCTGGTTCGGGGCGCGGCCTTGTTCCAGCATCACCGCGATCGACATCGACATTTGCCGCAGCGCCAGCATCTCGGCCAGCAACGCGCCCAGTTCGCGGCAGGCCGAAGGGGAGGCGTCCTCGCCCAGCGCCTCGGTCAGTTCGGCCAGCAGCCGGAAGGAACTCATCCAGCGCTCGGGCCCGCTGCGCTCGTAGGCCAGTTCGGTGGTCGCCTGGTTCCAGCCGTTGCCCAATTCGCCCACCACGTTTTCGTCGGGCACGAACACGTCGTCGAAATAGAGCTGGTTGAAGTCGTGTTCGCCGGCCAGGTTGATGATGGGGCGGATCTGGATGCCGGGCGAGGACAGGTCGACGATGAAGCGCGACAGGCCGTGGTGGCGGTCTTCGCCGGCCGGTTCGGTGCGGCACAGCAGCAGCGTGTACTGCGCCACATGCGAGTTGCTGTTCCAGATCTTGGTGCCCTGCACGCGCCAGCCGCCCTCCACCTTGGTCGCCGAGGTGCGCAGCGAGGCGAGGTCCGAGCCGGCGTCGGGCTCGGACAGCCCCGGCGTGAAGAACCAGTCGCCGGCGGCGATGCGCGGCAGGTATTTGCGTTTCTGTTCTTCGGTGCCGAAACGCAGCAGCACGGCGGCGCTCTGGCGGTCGGCCACCCAGTGGGCGCGGATCGGCGCGCAGGCCGCCAGCAGTTCCTCGGTCACGGCGTAGCGTTCCAGCGCGGTGCGCTCGTGGCCGCCGTATTCGGCCGGCCAGGTCATGCCGATCCAGCCGCGCTCGGCCAGTTTTTTCGTGAACGGCAGCGAAACCAGCATGCTCACGTAATTGGGCCGCGGCAGCGCCCCGCTGGCGCGCTCTTCGGCAAGAAAGGCGCGCACCTCCTCGCGCAGCGACTCGATGTGCCCGGGAAATACGGGTGGCGTGAACTCGAAGCGGGCGGCTGTCATCGCGGCAGGTCTCCTCAGTAGTGGAAAAGGGGTAGTCAGGGCGGCGCGGTTCAGCCCCGGGCGGCAAGCGCCAGCGGCGGCTGCGCGGCGCCTGGCCGCGCCAGCGTGGCCAATACCTCGCCCACGTCGGGCGCGCCGTCCAGCGCCCACAGCGCGTCGAGCGCCTCGGCGCACTGGCTTTCGCTGCAGAAGCCGCCGGACATGCTGCGGAACTTGGCGCCGATCTCGGCATCGCTCATCGGGTTCTGCAGGCTGCCCTTGGGTTCGTCGACGCCGGCCTGCGCGGCGCGGCCGTCGCGGTGGACCACGCGCAGCCGGCACGACGAGACGCCCGGATAGCGCCGCGTGAGGTCGGCCGCCTCGGCCACGCGCACCTTGCGCATCAGCGCGCCCAGCGCCGGGTCGCCCAGCCGCGCGGGCGCGAAGGAGCGCACCTTCACCTCGCCGTCCAGCAGCGCCACGGCGACGATGTAGGGCAGGCTGTGGTCGGCGGTCTCGCGCGTGGCGGGCGCCCATTTGGCCGGTTCGCCGGCCAGGAAGTCGCTGGCGAAGCGGTAGGTCTCGACCTCGATGGCCTCGACCTCGTCGATCCGCACCTGCCCGCGCAATTGCAGCGCGGCCCATACCGCGGACTGCGCGTGATAGCACAGCGGAAAGCTCTTCAGGTCCGTGCGCGCGATGCGATGCGACGAATCGTCCGCCTCGGGCGTCCACTCGAAGCGGCCCACCGCGTCCCACAGCCCGCCCTTGCCTTCGAACACCGCGCTGGGGCCGGTCAGGCCTTGCTGCGCGAGATAGGCGGCGAATACGGCGTTGCGGGAGGCATTGGCCGCCGCGCAGCCCTTCCAGGCCGACAGCGTGTTGTGGCGCGTCTGGGCCAGCGCCATGTTGGGCGCCAGCGCCAGGCCCACCGCATGGCCGGCCTGTTCGCGCGACAGGCCAAGCAGGCGCGCGATGCCGAGCACGCCGCCGAGGATGCCATAGACAGGCTGGTCCCAGCCGCGCGAGTTGACGTCGACGGCTTCGCAGAAGCTGCAATAGACGTCGTAGGCCAGCGTGATGGCGCCGATCACCGCGGCGCCGTCGGCGCGCGCCGCCTCGCCCACCGCCAGGATGCCGGCCATCACGTCGCTGGGATGGCCGCCGCTGCGGACGCGGTACATGTCGCTGATGTCCAGTTCGCGCAGCATCACGCCGTTGGCGAAGGCGGCGGCTTCCGGCGTGGTGGGCGCGTGGCCGCCCCATACGCGGGCCGCCGGCGCGCCGGGCGCGGGCAGCACGCGCGCCGCGGCGGCGCGCGCCAGCCGGCTGCTGCTTTCATCGTAGGCGCCCAACGCGCAGGCAAGGGTATCGACCACGCGGCGCTTGCATTCGTGCACGACGTCGGCGGGCAGGCGCGCGTAGCGGGGATCCAGCGCAAGGTCGACCAGCCGTTCGGTGGTGGCGTCCATGGCCTACTCCGCCGCCGCGGCCGGCGCGGCCTCGCGCGCCGCGCCGCTGGCCAGCAGTGCCTCGATGCGTTCGCGCGGCAGCCCGGCCTCGGCCAGCGCTTCCACCGTGTGTTCGCCCAGCCGCGGCGCAGGCCGCAGGCTGGTCGCGGGCGTATCCGCGAACGTGGTGGGATAGCAGGCGGTGCGCAGCCTGCCCTCGGTGGGATGCTCGGTGATGCGGAAGTAGCCCACGTCCTGCAGGTGCGGATCGCCCAGCACGTCCTGCAGCGAATTCATCGGTCCCACCGGCAGGTCGTGCTCGCGGAACAGCTCGGTCCATTCGGCGGTGGTGCGGGTGGCGAATACCTCCGACAGGAAGGCGAACACGGCCTCGAAATTCTTCACCCGGTTGCCGTGGCTGGAAAAGCGGGCGTCGGCTTCGAATTGCTCGGGCCGGCCGATCAGGGCGAAGAAGGCACGCCACTGCTTGTCGTTGTAGATGAAGGGGCAAATGTAGCCGTCCCTGGTCTGGAACGGGCGGCGGTCGCGCGCCATCTGGCGGCGGTAGCCCACCGGCCCGGCGGGCGGATCGAAGCTGGCCCCGGCCAGGTGCTCGCCCAGCAGGACGTGCACCAGGTTCTCGAACATCGGCACCTCGACCTGCTGCCCGCGCCCGGTGTTCGCGCGGGCCGCCAGCGCCGCCAGCACGCCGATCACCAGGTGCAGGCCGGCGCTCTGGTCCACATAGGAGAAAGGCACGTAGCGCGGCTCCTGGCCGCTGGCCTGCTGCTGCATCCATGGGATGCCGATCATGCCTTGCAGCACGGTGTCGTAGGCCGGGCGCCCGGCATAGCGGCCGCGCTCGCCGAAGCCCACCGCGCCCACGTAGACCAGACGCGGGTTGACCGCCGCCACCTCGTCGTAGCCCAGCCGCAGCCGCGCCATCGCGCGCGGCCGCACGTTGAACACCAGCACATCGGCCGTGCGGCACAGTTCCAGCAGCGCGTCGCGGCCATCGTCCTGTTTCAGGTCCAGCACCACCGAACGCTTGTTGCGATTGATCGCCAGGAAGGAATGGCCCATGCCGCGCGTGCGCGACGGCTGGCTGTTGCGCGAGATGTCGCCTTCGGGAGACTCGATCTTCAACACGTCGGCGCCGAGGTCGGCGAGTATCGTGGTGGCCAGCGGCCCCATCTGCACGCTGGTCATGTCAAGGACGCGGATGCCTGCGAGCGGGCCGTGTCCGCCGGCCGCCGGCCGCGCCGCCGCGTTCGTTTCGCGCTGCACTCGTTCGCTGCTCATGTCTGCCCGATGTCTCCGTGGAATGCGCCGCGCCGAGGTCCGCGCGGCGTCGTCGAACCGCATGGCGAAAGAGAATATCCCCGCGGCCCGGCCCGCCGTAGACGTCAATTCCAGTCAGCGGAATTGCCCGCGCGTGACGACGTGGCGTGGGCCGCATGCGCCCGCCGTGGTGCAATTCCGATGCGTGGAATGCGGGCGATGGAAGCGCGGTATGCCACTCCTATAATCGCCGTGCCCCGCGCCAGACGACGGAGGAGACATGAGAAAGACGAGCACGAAATACGGTAGAGGCCTTCACATCGAGGCGGCCGGCCGGGACGGCGCGCGGCGCCGTTTCCTGATCGCCTCGGCATCATCGGCGCTGGCCGGCGCCGCGCCGGCATGGGCGCGGGCCGGAGACGACTATCCGAGCAGGCCGATCCGCATGATCGTGCCCTACGCCCCCGGCGGCGGCAGCGACGCCACCGCGCGCCTGGTGGCGCAGAAGCTGAGCGAAAGCCTCGGCCAGACGGTGGTGGTGGACAACCGCACCGGCGCCGGCGGCATCCTCGGCATGGAGATGGCGGCCAAGGCCGCGCCCGACGGCTATACGCTGGTGCTGGGCGCCACCGGCACGCTCAGCATCAATCCCAGCCTTTACCGCAGCCTGCCGTACGACGCGCTGCGCGACTTCACGCCGATCTCGCTGGTGATCGTCACGCCCTGCGTGCTGGTTGCCAACCCGGCGCTGCCCATCCATTCCGTGGCGGAGCTGATCGCCTACGCCAAGGCCAATCCGGGCAAGCTCAACTATTCGTCGTCGGGCGTGGGCGGCTCCAGCCACCTGGCGGGCGCGCTGTTCAACGCCATGGCCGGCACGCAGATGGCGCACATTCCCTACCGCGGCACCGGCCCGGCCGCGCTCGCGGTAGTGGCCGGCGAGGTCAGCGTGACCTTTGCCGACGTCTATGCCACCCTGCCCCACGTCAAGAGCGGCCGGGTGCGCGCGCTGGCGGTGACCAGCATCACGCGCATGCAGGCGATGCCCGAACTGCCCACCATCGCCGAGGCCGGCGTGCCCGGCTACGAGGCCGGCTCCTGGTTCGGCGTGCTGGGGCCGGCCGGCATGCCGCACGACGTCGTGGTCCGGCTGGCGAGCGAACTGGCCGACATCGTGAACGCGCCGCAGATGCGCGAGAAGCTGATTTCCGACGGCAGCATCCCGGTGGGCAACACGCCCGAGGAGTTCGCCCGTCACATCCGCGCCGAAAACGCCCGCTGGTCCAGGGTCATCAAGCAGGAAAACATCCACGCGGACTGAGCGCGGCCGCCCGCGCCCCCCGCCGTTCGCGGGCAAAGACGAGGTCAATCCATGAAGCCAGAGCAGTCCGCCACCGTCAGCCGGCTCATCGCCGCCTTCGCCGTGGCCTTTCGCGAACGCCCGCTGTCGCCGGCGCAACGCCATGTCGCCTATCGCGCCCTGCTGGACACGGTGGCCGTGGCCATCGCCGGGCGCGGCGAGCAGGCGCCGCGCTTCCTGCGCGACTACCTGTCCGAGATGACGGGCAGCGGCCGCGCCACGGCCTGGACCACGGGCGAGCGGCTGCCGGCGGAAGCGGCCGCCCTGCTCAACGGGACCGCCGCCCACATGCTTGACTACGACGACATGCTGCCGCCGATGGTGGGTCATCCAAGCGTCGTGCTGGTGCCGCCGCTGGCGGCGCTGGCGGAGATGACCGGCGCCGACGGCCGCCGCTTCGCGCAGGCCTACGTGGCCGGCTTCGAGGTGCTGGCCAAGATATCGGCCGTGATGGCGCTGCCGCACGTGGTCAAGGGATGGCACTCCACGGCCTCGATCGGCACGCTGGGGGCGGCGGTGGCGGCCTCGGTGCTGCTCGGACTGGACGAGGTGCAGACCATGCACGCCCTGGGGCTGGCGATCGCGCAGACGGCGGGCAACCGCCAGAATTTCGGCACCATGGCCAAATCGTTCCAGGTCGGCCAGGCGGGTTCGGTGGCCCTGCGCGCCGCCTTGCTGGCGCAGCGCGGCTTCGATGCGCCGCGCGATGCGCTGGAAGGCAAGTACGGCTACATGGCACTCTACGCCGCCAACGAGGACCTGACCGCCGCGCTCGACACGCTGGGCCGCGGCCCCCTGGATTTCGACGCCATCGGCATCGACGTGAAGAAGTATCCCTGCTGCTACGCGCTGCACAAGCCTCTGGACGGCGTGCTGGGGCTGCGCGCCGCGCACGGCCTGGGGCCGGACGACGTGGAGCGCGTGGAGATCGTCACGCAGAAGCGCGGCCTGCAGCCGCTGGTCTACACCGATCCGAAGAGCGGGCTGGAGGCGAAGTTCAGCATGGAGTATTGCGTGGCCGCCGCGCTGCTGGACGGGCGCATCCGCCTGTCGAGCTTCGACGCGGACCAGGTGACGCGGCCGCAGGTGCGCGCCCTGTACCCGCGCATCGCCAAGCGCGAGGTCGACGGCGACATGCTGCCGCGCTGGGCCGAGGTGACCCTCCATCTGAAAGGCGGCGCGCAGCTGCGGCGGCGCGTGGACACCTCGCGCGGCGACGCGCAGGATCCGCTGACCGACGCCGAACTGGTGGAAAAGGCCGAGGACTGCTTCGCTTTCGGCGGCCTGGACCTGCCGGCCTCGGCCTTCGCGGCGGAGGTGTTCGCGCTGGCCGACCAGCGCGTGGCCGACGTGCTGGGCGCGCTGCGGGCGCCCGAATCGCGCGGCGAGGTGGTGCGATGAGCGCGGTTGCCCTGACCCTGGACCTGGGCGCCTTCATTGCCGGCCTGCGCTGGGCCGACCTGCCTGCCGATGGCCTGGACGTGATCCGCGCCGGCTTCGCCGACTGCGTGGGGGTGATGCTGGCCGGCGCCAACGAGGACGCGCCGCGCATCCTGCGCGAGATGCTGGCCCCGGCCGGCGGCGAGTCCACCCTGCTCTTCACCGGGTCGCGCGCCGGCGCTCTGGATGCGGCGTGGATCAACGGCACCGCGGCCCATGCGCTGGATTTCGACGACGTGGCGCTGCGTTCGCACCCGAGCGCGGTGCTGGTGCCGGCCATCCTGGCCGAGGCCGAGGCGCTGGGCGCCTCCGGACGGGAGATGATGCGGGCCTATGCGGCCGGCTACGAAGTGTGGGCCGAACTGGTGCGGCGCGACCAGGATCCGCAACACAAGAAGGGCTGGCATCCCACCGGCGTATTCGGCGCCATCGGCGCGGCCGCCGCCTGCGCCGCGCTGCGCGGGCTGGACGCCGCGCAGGCCGCGCACGCGCTGGGGATAGGCGCCTCGCAAAGCGCCGGGCTGATCGCCAATTTCGGCAGCATGACCAAGCCCTTCCACGCCGGGCGCGCGGCCCATGCCGGCGTGGCCGCGGCGCGGCTGGCGCAGCGCGGCTTCACCGCTTCGCCCGACGCGCTGGAACACCCGCTGGGCTGGCTGACCGCCGTGTCGCTGAACGGCCGCATCGACCGCGACGCCGCCTGCGAGGCCGGCCGGCCTTGGAAGCTGACGCGCGACCGGCTGAGCATCAAGAAGTACCCGGTGTGCTTCTGCGCCCACCGCGCGCTCGACGGCATGCTCGACCTGGTCCACGACCACGATCTCGATCCCGCTTCGGTCGAGCGGGTCACCGTTTCGGTCAGCCGGCGCGCGGCCGGCATGCTGCGCAACGCCGCGCCGCAGAATGCGCTGGAAGCCAAGTTCAGCATGCAGTTCGCCATGGCCAGCGCGCTGATCAGCCGCCGCGCCGGTCCGGAACAATTGAGCGACGAATTCGTGCGGCGGCCCGACGTGCAGGCGCTGATGAAACGCGTGACGGTCACGCCGGACGATCGCGAGAACAGCGCCGGCTACGCGCTGTCCGACCGCGTGCAGGTAGCGACCGGAGCCGGCGTCTACGACAGCGGCGAGCTGGTCTCGGTGCGCGGCGGGCCCGACCGGCCGCTGGGCGCCGGCGAGCTGCGCGAGAAATTCGAAGGCTGCCTGCGCGCGGGCCGCGCCCGCGTTCCCGCCGGTCCGCTGTTCGACGCGCTGATGGCGCTCGACACGCTGCCGCACGTGGCAGGCCTGCCGGGGCTCGGGCCTGCCAATAGCCCGACCGGAGCCGTGCCGGCCTGAGCGCTACGCGTCCGGTCACGCACGGCGGTCAACGGCGCGCTCTTCGCCCCGCGCCGTCCAGCCGCCGCCCGCGCGTATCAAGCGGCCTGGATGTTGGCGCTCTTCACCACCAGCGCGAACTTCGCGATCTCCGACTTCAGGTAGGCCGCGAATTCCCCGGGCGTGCCGCCCAGCGTGATGTCGGCGCCTTCGTTGCGATACCGCTCCTGCACGTCGGGCAGCCGGATGATCTGGTTGAGTTGCCTGTTGAGCGTGGCGACGATCTCGCGCGGCGTGCCGCCGGTGGTGCCGATGCCGGACCACGAGACGTTCTCAAACCCTTTCACGCCGGCTTCGTCCAGCGTGGGCAGTTCAGGCAGCGCGCGGATGCGGTGCTTGCTGGTCACCGCCAGCGCGCGCATCTGCCCGGACTTGATGAAGGGCACCACCGAGATCGAGGTGTTGAACAGCACCTGGATCTGCCCGCCGATCAGATCGGTATTGGCCGGCGCCGCGCTCTTGTACGGCACGTGCACCATCTTCACGCCGGTCATCTGGCAGAACATCTCGCCCGAGATGTGGCCGATCGAGCCGGCCCCCGAGGAACCGAAGTTCAGCTGCCCCGGCCTGGCCCTGGCCAGCGCGATCAGGTCGTCGACCGACTTCACCGGCAGCGAGGGATGCACCACCAGCACCGCCGGCGAGGCCGTGAGCAAGGCCACCGGCGCGATATCGCGGGTGATGTCGAAAGGCGGGTTCTTGTAGATGCTGGGATTGACCGCCCAGGTGCCCACCGAGGCGATGACGATGGTGTATCCGTCGGGCGGCGCGGCCGCTACCGCCTGCATGCCGATGTTGCCGTTGGCGCCGGCGCGGTTGTCGGCAACGAAGGGCTGGCCAAGGCGCTGCGCGAGCTTGTCGGCCAGCATGCGGCCCTGGATGTCGCTGGGGCCGCCGGGGGCGAAGGGAATGATGAATTTCACCGGCTTGTCGGGATAGACTGCGGCCAGGGCCCGCGCGGAGCCGGCGGCGGCGCCAGCCAGCGCGGCGCCGCCGGCCGCCTGCAGGAAACGGCGTTTGTCCATGAATGCTCTCCTCTGTTCTTTTGTTCTTCGCGTGGTCGGCATCGGCATCGAAGCCGACCGGCGGCAACGGGCTATCCGAGCGTGCCGGCGGCGCGCAGTGCCTCCACCTCGCCGGCGTCGATCCATCCCCGCAGCGCGGCCGCGGTGTTGCCGGGCGTGATCGGCGCCGGCGGCTCGGGCACGGCCGCAGGCGTGCGCGAAAAACGCGGCGCGGGCGCCGGCTGCACCACGCCGTCGACGTCCAGGAAAGCGCCGCGCGCGCGGTTGTGCGGATGCTGCGGCGCCTCGGCCATGCTGAGCACCGGCGCGAAGCAGGCGTCGGCGCCCTCGAACCGCGCGCACCATTCGGCGCGCGTGCGAGTGCGGAAGCGCTCGGCGAACAGCGCCCGGGCCTTGGGCCAGTTGGCGCGGTCGCGCTGCACGCCAACCGCGTCAGGATCGATTTCCAGCCGGCGCAGCAGCTCGGCAAAAAACCGCCCTTCCAGCGCCGCGACCGACACCCACAGTCCATCGGCGCACTGGTAGCAGTCGTAGAAATAGGCGCCCGAATCATTGTTGTTGGTGCCGCGCTCGGTGCTCGCGATGCCGGCCGCGAACAGGCCGTACAGCGAAGTCATCAGCGAGGCGGCGCCGTCCACGATGGCGGCGTCCACCACCTGGCCGCGCCCGCTCTGCCGGGCCTCCAGGATGGCGGCCAGCACGCCCAGCGCGAGATAGAGCGCGCCGCCGCCGTAGTCGCCGACCAGGTTGAGCGGCGGCGTCGGCGGCTGCCCGGCGCGGCCAATGGCGTGCAGCGCGCCGGTGAGCGAGATGTAGTTCAGGTCGTGCGCGGCGACGGTGGCCAGCGGCCCGTCCTGGCCCCAGCCGGTGATGCGGCCATAGACCAGCTTAGGATTGCGCCGCCAGCAGTCTTCGGGCCCCAGGCCGAGGCACTCGGTCACGCCGGGCCGGAAGCCCTCGATCAGCGCGTCGGCCTGCTCGGCCAGCCGCAGCACCAGCGCCACGCCGCCGGGCCGTTTCAGGTCGACCGCGATCGCCTTGCGGTTGCGCAGCAGCAGGTTGTATTTGAGCGGCCGCGGATTGCCCTGCTCGATCGCCTGCTGGCGGTCCACGCGCAACACCGTCGCGCCGAGGTCGGCGAGCAGCATGGCGCACATCGGCCCCGGGCCGATGCCCGCGAGCTCCACGATCTTGATGCCGGCAAGAGGTCCCATATCGGCTACTTGCCCTCTGGCTTGTTGAAATACCCGCTCCAGTGATCGATCTCGCTCTGCACGTATTTGGTGAAAGTGGCCGCATCCCAATCCTGGCTTTCCATGTTCTGCTTCAACAGCTCGGCCTTGCCCTCGGGGGAGGACATGGCCTGCCGCACGTCATGGTTGATCTGCTCCACCAGCGCGGGCGGCATGCCGGCCGGCCCCGAGATCGCGTACCACGCGGTGCCGGCGAGCTGCGGGTAACCCAGTTCGGTAAAGGTGGGCACGTCGGGAAAGTCCGGAATGCGCTTGGACGAGGTCACGGCCAGCACGCGCAGCTTGCCGGCGCGGATGTTGGAAGCGCCCGTGGACAGCGTGAGGAAGGCCACCGGGACCTGGTTGCCCACCACGTCTGCGAGCGATTCGGCGCCGCCCTTGTAGCGGATCTCCACCATCGGCAGGCCGGTGATCTTCTGCAGCGCCTGGCCGATCAGCGAACCGTGCGTGCCCTGGCCGGACGAGCCCCAGCTCAGGCCGTCCGGCATCTTCCTGGCATAGGCCATGAAGTCCGGCAGGCTCTTGATGGGCTGGGCCGGATTGACCACCAGCGCGGTGGGCGGACCGCCCAGCATGGCGATGTGGGTGAAGTCCTTCATCGGGTCGTACACATTGGGCTGCAGCGCCGGGCCGCCCACGTGCGAACCCACGCTCGAGACGATCAGCAGGTAGCCGTCGGGCTCGGCGTGCAAGGCCATCTGCGAGCCGATCATGCCGCCCGCGCCGCCCCGGTTCTCGATGACGAAGGCCTGCTTGTACTGCTCCTGCAACTGGCGCGCCATCAAGCGCGCCAGCGTGTCGGCGGCGCCGCCCGGGGGATAGGGCACGATGACGCGCACCGGCTTGGCGGGCCATTTCTCGCCGGCCCACGCGGAACCGGCGCAGACGGCCACGGCGCCGAGCAGCAAGCCGGCGATCGCGATCTTCAGTGTTCTCAATTGTTCGTCTCCTCTTGTCGTCCTGCCGCGGTCGGCCCGCCGCCGGCGCTCGCGGGCGGCGCCATGGCGGCGAGCGGTCCATGATAGGAACAAGCGCGCGCGGGTTGGACGGCCCAATTCCGCACGCTGGAATTCGCCAGACCGCGCCGCCGAGGCGCGGAACCGCATTCCGGCCCTTGGAATACGCCCGCCGACGGCGCCGCGCACGCTTCCTATACTTCCCTGCCCCGCCATCGCTAAGACGAGCAGGAGAAGACGCCGTGCATCCGAGATCCCATTCCAGCGCCGGCCGCGGCGCCTTGCCGGCCGTGCGGCCCGGGCGCGTGGCGGCGGCCCTGCTGCTGGCCGCCGGCTCCGCCGCCCACGCCGCCTTTCCCGACCGGCCGCTGACCCTGGTGGTGCCCTTCGCTCCCGGCGGTGCCAACGACGTGATCGCGCGCATCGTGTCGCAGAACCTGGGCAGCGAGCTCGGGCAGCCGGTGATCATCGACAATCGCCCCGGCGCCGGCGGCACGCTGGGCACCGAGATGGTGGCCAAGGCCGCGCCCGACGGCTACACGCTCCTGATGATGTCGGTCACCCACGCCACCAGCGCCTCCATGTACGCCAAGCTGGCCTACGACCCGGTGAACGACTTCGCCGGCGTCTCCCAGCTCACCCGCACTGGCTATGTGATGGTCGTTTCCGCAGCCAGCCCGCTGCATACCCTGGGCGAGCTGATCGCCCAGTGCCGCGCCCGCCCGGGCCAGCTCAACTACGCCTCGTCCGGCAAGGGCAGCCCGCCGCACCTGGCCGGCGCGCTGTTCGCCAACATGGCCGGACTCCAGCTCACCCACATCCCCTACCGGGGCGGAGCGCCGGCGCTGGTCGATGTGGTGCGCGGCGAGGTGCTGTTCTACTTTTCCAGCGTCTCGGGCGCGGTGCCGCAGGTGCGGGCCGGCAAGGTCCGGCCGCTGGCCGTGAGCGGGGCCACGCGCTCGCCGGCCTTCCCCGACGTGCCCACGGTGGCCGAGGCCGGCCTGCCCGGATTCGACATCGGCGGTTGGTACGGCATCGCGGCGCCGGCCGGCACGCCGCGTCCCGTCATCGGCCGGCTCAACGCGGCGATCGCGGCCACGCTGGCGCGCCCCGGGGTCAGGCGCCAGCTGGCCGACCACGGCGAGGAAGCCGTGGCCAGCAAGCCCGACGACTTCCAGCGCTACATCGCCGCCGAGATCAAGCACTACGCGCGCATCGTCGGCGTCGCCGGCGTCACCCCCGAATAAAGACAAGGAGCAATCATGACGGAAGCGTTCGACGGCCCCGGGCGGCTGCGCCGGCTGCTCGCGGGCGCCGGCATGGCGGTGTTCGACGAGCTGCTGGCCGCAACGCGGCAGGCCGGCCGCCACGCCACGGCACGCACCGAGCTCGAGCCCCAGCAGGCATTCGACCGCATGGGCGCCCGCCGGCGGGACGCCCTGTCGCAACGCTACGCGCAACCGGATCAGCCATGCCGCTCGACTACGACAAGCTGATCGACTTCAAGGTCGAAGGCCTGGTCCACCGCTACGGGCCCAAGGACACCATGCTCTACGCGCTGGGCGTGGGGCTGGGCGAGGACCCGCTCGACGAGCGGCAGCTCGCCTTCGTCTACGAGAAGGAACTCAAGGCGCTGCCCACCATGGCGGCGGTGCTGGCCTATCCGCACGCCTGGCTGGAAGGCGCCAAGGCAGGCATCGACCGCGTGCGGCAGCTCCACGGCGAACAAGGCATCCGGATCCACAAGCCCATCCCGCCCGCGGGCGAACTGATCGGCAGCTCGGCGGTGACCCGCATCGTCGACAAGGGCAAGGACAAGGGGGCGCTGGTGTATTCCGAGCGCAAGGTCCACGACCGCGCCAGCGGCGATCTGATCTTCACCGCCACCGCGACCAGCTTCTGCCGCGCCGACGGCGGCTTCGGCGGCCCATCGGGCCCGGCCAAGCCGATACCCGCGATTCCCGACCGCGAGCCGGATGCCGCCTGCGAACTGCGGACCCTGCCCCAGCAGGCGCTGATCTACCGGCTGAGCGGCGACATGAACCGCCTGCACGCCGACCCCGCCACCGGCCGCGCCGCCGGCTTTCCCGGCCCCATCCTGCACGGGCTGTGCACCTTCGGCGTGGCCGGCCACGCGCTGCTGCGCACGCTGTGCGACTACGATCCCGCCAGGCTAGCGGCGATGGACGTGCGCTTTTCCGCGCCGGTGTTCCCCGGCGAAACCATCCTGACCGAAATGTGGCGCGAGGACGGCCGCGTGCTGTTCCGCAGCAGCGTGCCGGCGCGCGAGGTGGTGGTGCTGAACAACGGCGTGGCCGAGGTCCGTTGATGCAGGGCGCCCTGCCCTATTCCCGAGCCGGGCTGCCTGTAGATCCGGCCGACGTCGTCGGAGCCCGTCTCGCCGCCGCTCAGGCGCGCGGCCGATGCGCCGTCCCCGGCCGACGCGTCCGGCGCATCCGGTGGCGGCCACGGCCTCGGGCCGCCGAACGACGCCTGCGGGGCCGCCTACTCCAGGCCGAAGCCCAACGACCGCAGCACGCCGTGCAGCACGTCGCGGCCGTTCAGCGCTTCGGGACCGCGCACCCGGTGCGCGGCCTGCTGCGTCCAGCCGCGCTCCGGCATGCCCTGCTCGCGCTGGAATTCGCGCAGGCGCTCATCGTAGGCGGCGATCGCCTCGGCCGTGCCGGCGGCGCCATATTGCTCGCGAAACAGCACGGCCTCCTGGGGCAGGCGTGGCTTGACCGAGGCCGGCTTCGCCGGGTCCGGACGGCCGACGACCAGCCCGAACAACGCGAAGACGTGCGGCGGCAGGCCGAGCTCGGCCGCGACCTCGGCCGGCTTGTTGCGCATGCCGCCGATGTAGACCGAGCCCAGGCCCAGCGATTCCAGCGCGACCACCGCGTTCTGCGCGGCCAGCGCGGCGTCGACCACGCCAAGCACGAAGCCTTCGAGATACTTCAGCCCGGCGGTGGGAATCGAACGGGCCTGCCCGACGCCATCGAGCCGGTGCAGGTCCACCAGCCACACCAGCAGCAGCGGCGCCTGGACGATGTGCTTCTGGTTGCCGGCGAGCACGGCCAGGCGCGCCTTGCGTTCCGGGTCTTCCACGGCCACCACGCTCCAGGCCTGGAGATTGGACGACGACGAGGCCGATTGCGCGGCCGCCACCAGCAGTTCCACCGTGCCGGCCGGCAGCGGATCGGGCAGGTAGGCCCTGACCGAGCGATGGGCCAGCAGCCTGTCGAGCGTGGCGTTCCATTCGGCGGGCGGCTGCGGGTCGGGCACGCGATAGCGTTCGGTCAGCCGGGCAATCGCGGCGGCGGCGGACTCGCGGGGCAAGGCAGAAGTGGACATGGCTGGATTCCTGTGGACGAACTGGAAAAATAAGGCGCAGTGCGGCAAAGAGCAATGCGGCCGCATGGTCGGAAGCGATTGTCGTTGCTCCGCATGAGCGCATGCCCGGCGCCGACACGCCGGGTGGAGCACGCCCGCGGCGGCCGGGAAACGATTGGACACAGCCGTGGCGCGATATTTGCTGCCCATCCGGCAAGATCCCGGATTCGGCCCAATCCGTCGCCATGGCACGCACCTCTCTCCAACGCTACGAGCAAAAACGCAATTTCGACGTCACCCCCGAACCGCGCGGCGGGGAGGAACCGGCGGCGCAAGGCCTGCGCTTCGTCGTCCAGAAGCACTGGGCCTCGCGCCTGCACTACGACTTCCGCCTGGAACTGCGCGGCGCGATGAAAAGCTGGGCGGTCCCCAAGGGCCCCAGCTACGACCCGGCCGACAAGCGCATGGCGGTGCACGTCGAAGACCACCCGATTTCCTACAACAGCTTCGAAGGCACGATCCCGCCGAAGCAGTACGGCGCCGGCCGCGTGATCATCTGGGACAAGGGCATCTGGGAGCCGGAAGGCGACCCGGCCAAGGGCTATCGCGCCGGGCGGCTGAAGTTCCGGCTGCACGGCTACAAGCTCCACGGCCGCTGGACGCTGGTACGCATGCATGGCCGGGAGGAAAAGCAGGACACCTGGCTGCTGATGAAGGAAAAGGACGAACTGGCCCGGCCTTCGGTGGAGTTCAGCGTCGTCGACCAGTTCCCCGACTCCGTCGCCGCGCTTCCCATGCCGCCACGCACGGAGGAAATGGAACAGGCGGCGGCCGGCGCCGCCCCGCGCGCGCGCAAGGCCGCCCAGGGCCGGCCCCAGGCGTCGACGATGCGCGTCACCCATGCCGAGCGGGTCGTGGACCCCGCTTCCGGCGTGCGCAAGATCGAGCTCATACGCTTCTACGGCCTGATGGCGCCGTTGATGATGCCCCACCTGAAAGGCCGTCCGGTATCGATCGTCCGCGCGCCGCAGGGCGTGCGCGGCCAGCATTTCTTCCAGAAGCACATGGAGGCCGACCACATCGACGGCCTGCGCGAACTCGACGCGGCGCTGTGGCCGGGGCACGAGTCCCTGCTGGAGGTGGTCGGGCCGCCGGGGCTGCTGGCCTGCGCCCAGCTCAACGTGATCGAGTTCCACACCTGGAACGCCGTCAAGACGACCATCGACAAGCCGGACCGCATGACCTTCGACCTCGATCCCGGCGAAGGCGTCCAGTGGCCGATGATGCTGCAGGCGGTGGAACTGGTGCGCGTGCTGCTCGGCGAACTCGGCCTGGCGCCGTTCTGCAAGACCAGCGGCGGCAAGGGCCTGCACGTGGTCGTTCCGCTGCGCAAAGGCTACGGGTGGGACGACGTGAAGGGCTTTTCGCAGGCGATCGTGCGCCACCTGGCCGCCACCCTGCCCCAGTTGTTCGTGGCCAAGAGCGGGCCGAGCAACCGGGTCGGACGCATCTTCATCGACTATCTGCGCAACGGCTTCGGCGCCACCACCGTGAGCGCCTGGTCGGCGCGGGCCCGGCCGGGGCTGGGCGTATCGGTGCCGGTGGCGTGGGACGAGGTGCCGCACCTGAGCGGCGGCGCCCACTGGCACCTGGGCAACATCCACGAACGGCTGGATCGCGGCAACGAGCCGTGGAACGGCTACGACCGCGCGGCGAAAGGCCTGGCCCCGGCGATGAAGGCGCTGGGCTTCAAGCCGGGGGCGTGAAACCGCGCCGGCGCCTCGGTTTATCTATTATTGCCTGCCGATTCCTTGCAGTTCTTCCTGCAGCGGCGTGGCGCTCAGCTTCTGGATCGGCAGCGACAGGAACAGCTCGATGCGCCGCTTCAGGATCACCGCGGCGTCCTGGAACGCCTTGCGCCGGACTTCCTCCGTTCCTTCCGCTGCCACCGGGTCGGGCACGCCCCAATGGGCCGACAAGGGCTGGCCCGGCCATGCGGGGCAGGCTTCGCGCGCCGCCTGGTCGCAGACGGTGAAGACGAAATCGAGCCGCGGCGCGTCGGGTTGGACGAACTCGTCCCAGCTCTTGCTGCGCAAGCCGTCGCTGGGCAAGCCCTGGCGTTGCAGCGTGGCCAGCGTGTAGGGATGAACCTCGCCCTTGGGATGGCTGCCCGCCGAATAGGCGCGGAAGCGGCCCTTGCCCAATGCGTTCAGCAAACCTTCAGCAAGGATCGAGCGCGCCGAGTTGCCCGTACAAACGAACAATACGTTGTAGACCCTGTTTTCCATAAATCCTCAGCAATGTGTAGGCAGAGTTCGGGATGGTGACGGCCAGCACGCGGCCGGCCCCGTCCGGCAGGCGGACGGGGTGGGTGGCCGTGCTGCCGGCGTCGTTGTAACCGGCAATGCTTTCCGTGCGATGTCTGCGCTGTGGTTTCGGCGATGGTCAGCGGATTGCTGGCCGGCGGGGCGCCCGTCTCCATCCGTTATCGCGGCGGCGCCGCGCGCGACGGCAACGGCCTGTTGTGGGAAATCAACGGCACCGAAGGAGACATCCGGATCTCGGGCCCGTCCGGCCACGCCCAGATGGTGCCGCTTTCCCTGCAAGGCATGCGCGGCAAGGAAACGGCATTCCGGCCGCTGGCGGTGCCCGCCACCCTCCGCGCCGGCTGGCCGGAGGACGTGGAAGCGGGCAACGTCGCCCGCGTTTACGCCAGCATGGCACAGGATCTCCGGACGGGCACCCGCACCGCGCCGGACTTCGACGACGCGGTGGCGCTGCACCGTGTCATCGCAGCCATCGAGCAAGCGGCCGCAAGCGGAAGCACCGCGCCGTGCCCTGATCCCATTGCGGCTTCCACACTCCGTACACAATTCCTCGACAGTCGTTCCACCTTGGCGGCGCAGACTCCCGGCCCTGAACTTCCGGAGATCCGCTTCCATGCCTCTCGACACCGCCAGCCTGCTGGCCGACGAAGCCCGGTACTGCTCGTTCGGCGATACCGTCCACTACGTCAACCCGCCCAAGATCTTCACCGGCTGCGAAGGCAGCTATATGTACGACGACGCGGGCACGCCGTACCTGGACCTGCAGATGTGGTATTCGGCCGTCAACTTCGGCTACAAGAACAAGCGGCTGGAAGAGGTGATGATCCGGCAGCTGCAGACGCTGCCGCAGGTGGCCAGCCAGTACCTGCACCCGACCAAGATCGAGCTGGCCCGCTTCATCGCCCAGGACGCCGAGAAGAAATGGGGCCATGCCGGCCGCGTGCACTTCAACGTGGGCGGCGCGCAGGCGATCGAGGATTCGCTCAAGGTCGTGCGCAACGCCAGCAACGGCAAGAGCCTGATGTTCGCCTTCGAGGGCGGCTACCATGGCCGCACGCTGGGCGCCTCCAGCATCACCTCCAGCTACCGCTACCGCCGCCGCTTCGGCCACTTCGGCGATCGCGCGCAGTTCATCCCCTTCCCCTACCCGTTCCGCCGCCCCAGGGGCATGACGGCCGAGGAATACGCCGAGGCCATCGTGCGCGACTTCGCGCGCAAGTTCGAGAACGAATACCACGCCATCTGGGATCCGAAGACCAACCAGTGCGAATACGCCGCCTTCTACGTGGAGCCGATCCAGGGCACCGGCGGCTACGTGGTGCCGCCGGCCAATTTCTTCAAGGGGCTCAAGAAGGTGCTCGACGAGCACGGCGTGCTGCTGGTGGTGGACGAGATCCAGATGGGTTTCTGGCGCACCGGCACGCTGTGGTCGGTCGAGAACTTCGGCGTCGCGCCCGACGTGCTGGTGTTCGCCAAGGCGCTCACCAACGGGCTGAACGCGCTGTCGGGGCTGTGGGCGCGCGAGGAACTGATCAACCCGACGGTGTTCCCGCCCGGCTCCACGCACTCCACCTTCGCCTCCAACCCGCTGGGCACGGCCCTGGGGCTGGAAGTGATGAGGATGACGCACGAGCTGGACTTCGGCCGCCAGGTGCGGGAATCGGGCGCCTACTTCCTGGAAGGCCTGAAGGATCTGCAGAAGCGCCACAAGGAAATCGGCGACGTCGACGGCCTGGGACTGGCGCTGCGCGCGGAGATCTGCACCGGCGACGGCTTCACGCCCAACAAGGCGCTGCTCGACAAGATGGTCGACATCGGGCTGGAAGGCACGCTGGAATACCGGGGCGGCAGGCGCGGGCTGGTGCTGGACGTGGGCGGCTATTACAAGAACGTCATCACCTTCGCGCCGTCGCTGATGATCACGCGCGGCGAGATCGACGAGGCGATGGCGCTGCTGGACCAGCTGATTTCGCGCGCCAAGCGGGACTGATGCCGAATCCAATGCGGTGGCGCAACCAGCTCGAGCCGGCTGCGCTGTTCGACCATTTCGCCGCGCATCCGCCCGAAGGGTTCGTGCCGCTGGCCGAGCTGCCGGCGCCCGGGTTTGCCGCGCCGTTCGACCTGCTGACCACGGCCGATGACGCGCTCAAGGCGCGCGCGGCCAGGCTGCCCGGCTTCGCGCGCTGGTCGCGCTGGCTGCGCATCCGCACGGCTTTCGTCGGCACCACGGTGAGCGAATATGCGCCGCTGGCGCTCCGCGGCCATGCCGGCGCGCAGGCCGGTGCCGGCATGCCGGTCGACCCCCGGGCTTCGGCCGATGCCGGGGCGCTGGCCGATGCCGTGCGCGCCTGGGCCAGCCGCGGCTTCGCGCTGACGATAATCAAGGATCTGCCCAGGCAGTCGCCGCTGCTGCCCGCCGCCGACAACGCCTTCGCCGACGCGCTGGCCGAGGCCTGCGCGCGGCGCGGCTTCGTGCTGGTGGAAGGCCAGGCGCTGGCCTACGTGCCGATCGATTTCGCCGGCATCGACGAATACATCGCCCGGCTGTCGGCGGACTGGCGCAAATACCTGCGGCGCAAGCTCAAGCACCGCGCGGCGCTGACGGTGCGCCGGATCCCCACCGGCACCGGCTTTGCCGACGACGCGGTCGTCGAAGCCTACTACGCGCTCTACGAGGGCGTGTACGCGCAAAGCGAAGTACATTTCGACCGCCTCACCCGTCCCTTCTTCGCCGCCGTGCTGCGCGACGCCGCGGCCGGCGGCATCGTGTTCGAATACCGCCGCGCCGCTGACAACGCGCTGATAGGCTGGAACCTGTGTTTCGAGCACGACGGGCGGCTGGTGGACAAATACATCGGCCTCTCCTATCCTGCCTCCCGCGAATTGAGCCTGTACTTCATAAGCTGGATGATCAACCTCGAATACGCGCTGGAGCGCGGCCTGACGCACTACATCGCGGGCTGGACCGATCCCGAGATCAAGGCGCAGCTGGGCGCCCGGTTCACGTTCACGCGGCATGCCGTGTACGTGCGCAATCCGGTGCTGCGCGCGCTGGCGCGGCGCTTCGCCGGACGCTTCGAAAGCGACCGGCAGTGGCGGGACGAGCGGAAGGCGCGGGCATGAACGCCTGCGCCCGGCCGCCTGTCGTGCTCGATACCGACGGCGCCGTCGGCCCGCTGCCGGGCGAGCGCCGCGTCGTGCTGCCGCCCTCGTGGCGCGAAGCGGTCCGCTTCGGCTGCGGCCTGGCCCGGCTGCGCGGCTGCGCGGCCGGGCTGCAGGCGCACATGCCGCCCTTCGCCGAGCACGGCACCGTGTTCATGGGCAGCGGCGATTTTCATCACCTCAGCTGGCCGCTGATCGAACGCTGCATCGCGGCGCGCGGCCATACGGCCGACAAGCCGCTGCGCGTGGTCGTGCTCGACAACCACCCCGACAACATGCGCTTTCCGTGGGGCGTGCACTGCGGCTCCTGGGTGCGGCGCGTGGCGATGCTGCCGCAGGTCGCGCACGTGCACGTGGCCGGGATCACGTCGGGCGACATCGGCGCCGGCCATGCCTGGGAACATCACCTGGGCGCGCTGCGCGCCGGCAGGCTTACGTACTGGAGCGTGGGCGTGGATACGCGCTGGGCGGGCTGGTTCGGCCTCGGCCGCGCCTTCCGCAACTTCGAGGACGGCGACGCGCTGGTGCGCGCGCTGTGCGACACGCTCGCAGCCGCGCCGCACGCAACCTATCTCAGCATCGACAAGGATGCGTTCGCCCCGGACGTGGCGCATACCAACTGGGACCAGGGGGTGCTGCGGGCGGAGCACGCCGAAGCGGTCGCCGCGGCGCTGCGCGGCAACCTGGCCGGCAGCGACGTGACCGGCGAGGTTTCGGTCTGGCGCTACCGCACGGCGTGGAAGCGTTGGCTGAGCGCGGCCGACGGGCAGGACACCGGGCGCTCCGATGCCGAACTGCCGGCCTGGCAAGCGCAGCAGGCGGCGCTCAATCTGCGCTTGTTGCGGGCGCTGGATGGGGCGTCATGATGGCGGCCGCGCCAGGCCGTGCGCAGCGTTTATGTCCTGTCCGGCGCTGCCTGGATCATCTGCGCCATTGCCCGCAGCCAGCAGGTCGTCGGCATGGACCATCAACTCACGTACCCGGCGCAGCATCGGGTACTGGTGAAGCACGCCGCGCCACCCGGGCGATTCCGATAACCGGTACCAGACAGGCACCAGGCTTTGCGGATCCGCATCCTGCTTCTCCGCCAGGATGGCGGCGAATTCCAGGCTGGCCTGCGCGGACAAGAGCTGCATCCGGCTGGCTGCGCCGAGCAGACGCGGACTTGCTTCGGCAGGCGCATCGCAGCAATAGAGAACCGTTCTTGCGAGACCGGCTTCGTCGGTCGTCAGCGCGCGCAGGCAAGCGCCGCGCAGGTGCACGGTCCCTTGCCTGGTCGCGAATGGATAGACGACGTTGTCTTCGGCGTGCGCGAGCAAGCGCAGTCCGCGCAACAGACGCGGGAGGTCGGTGCTGGCGGCGTCCACTGAGGCCTTGGCTTCTACGAGCAGGCAAACGTCCCAGACGGTTGTTCGATCGACCGTGCCGGCATGCCTTAGCAGGACCGCGTCCCACTCGCCTTTGGCGCGCTCGCGGCTGGCGGCGATCGACGCCGGCACGCGCATCGAAGTGACGACCCGGTATGGCGCCGCAGCCTCCTGCGCCTCGAGCCGCCGCGCCAGTACCTCGAGCCCCTGCATGGCCAACGCTTCGACGGCGGCGCCACGCCGCTGCGAGGCGGCGCCTTGTGCGGCGGCCATGGCGGTGCCGGAACGGGGACCATACCGTTCGCACAAAGACAGGTATTGGCGCACGGCCGCGTCCTGCGCCAAGGCCTGGAGATGCCGCAGGCGCTCCAACGCAGGATGGTCCAGCAACCGCATCAAGCCGCGCTCGAATGGCGCTTCGGCGGCGATTTCCGGCATGGCGAGAAGACGCTGCACGGCAGCGTAAAGCGCCGGCCAGGATTCTGAGGCAGCGAACGCGTGCAGCCGGGCAAGCGCCTCGCGCTGCGGGCCTGGCAGGATGCGCCGCTGCCTGGCGGGATGGGCAACCGCATTGACGGCCGCGCGGACGAGGCGGCGATCCTGTTCGGCATGAGCGGCCAGCGACGCGTACTGGCGGACCTGCGACATCCGATGCCGAAGCACCATGGCCTGAAAAACAGGATCGCCCGACTTCGGGCGCATGGCGTCGTGAATCAGACGCGCGAGCGCTTCGACGAAAACATGCTTCAGTGCCGCATCCGGTACGTGGCCGCGGGCCAGCGCCTCGCGGGCCCGTTCGATCGTAATCGCGAGCGCCGTCGACGGGCTGGCGTCTCGCACCGGGAAAGACGCGAAGTCGATGGGCGGCAGGCGATAGCGACGGGGGACCGTGCGCAGCATCTTGCCGAGCAAAGGATCGGGGGGCAAAGCCCTGCTGCCGGCCTGCTCGGGTCCGCTCAATCCAGCCGCTTGCGGGTCGTGAGCCCGCTTGCCTTGTCCCATTCCTCAGGCGTCATCCGTTGCACGGTAACACCAAAAGTCCAGATGTGGCCCTCCGGATCCTTCGCGCGGTAACTGCGATCGCCGTAGAACTGGGTTGCCGGCTCCTGCAGGATGGTCGCGCCGGCCGCACGCGCACGCTCGCAATGGGCGTCGATGTCCTCGCCTTCGGCGAGCTGGACATGGACGGATTGCGTGTTCTTGCCGCCGATGGAGCGCGGGCTGCTGTGATCTTCGCTCCACTCGCTGCCGATCATGACGACGGAATTGCCATACGACATTTCGGAATGGGCAAGATTGCCATCGCCGTCGAGGATGACGAACAGGGGCTCGAACCCGAATGCGGCTTCGAGCCACCGGTAGGCGGCCTTTGGATCCTGATAGGAGACTGCGCTCGAAAGCCCTTTGCTGCGGTAGGCGTCGCTCATGCTGGAAACTCCTCCTGGTTCGAACCGCCATATTTATCAGAATTTGCGGACAACGCCAGGCGCGGGCCTCCAAGATCTGTAACGCTCGACCACCCTGCTCAAGCATGGGACCGTGCCGCGGTCCCTCGTCGGTCGGCGCAGGCCTCGACCGCCTCGCACACCGCGTGGAACCGGGCATCGTCCAGCCAGGGGCTGTTGCTGATCGACAGCAGCCGGGAGGCCAGATCGCGCGCATGGGGCAATTCGCCGGGCGCCGCGCGCGGCACGGCGTGGCGGTAGGCGGCGTAGTCGGCAAGCGCGTGCGCGAAGGGCAGGCCCAGGCCATCGCCCGCGCCCCAGCCCTCGCGCAACAGCGCGTCGCGGCTGTGGGCGGTCGGCATCGTCACGAGCAAGACGGGCCAGGTGCCGGCCGCGCCCTCGGCGGCCGGGCTGTCGCCCAATACCCGGACGCCGGGGATGCGGGCCAGCCGCGCGATGCGCCGCAGGGCTCGTGCGCGCGTGCGTTCCAGGAAGTCGGGAAGCCGCGCCAGCGCGCGCGCGCCGACGCCGCGGCGCCAGCGCCCTACGCCATGCAGCGGGATGTACGCGCCGAAATCGTCGCCGGCGGCCGCTACCCAATCGCCCTGCTCCAGCGCATGGCGCAGTGGCCGGAGATAGGCCCAGCCCAGTGGACCGGGCCGGTAGAGCGCCCAGTAGCCGAGCAATTCCACGCTGCGCCGCAGGTCCCACGCATGGCCGGCCAGCCGGCGCCGCCACGAGGCCGGCCGGGCCTGTTCGCGCAAGGCGGCGGCGCATGCCTCGCGCAGTTCCGGATCGCGGGCAAGGAGCACGCCACCCTCGAAGATCGTCAGGCCCTTCCCCACCGCGAGGCTGAAGAAGCCGATGTCGCCCTGCAGGCCCACGCTGCGGCCGCCGACCCGCGCGCCGAGCGCCTGCGCGGCGTCCTCGACGACCCAGGCGCCCGCCGCCCGCGCAATGCGCAGCGCCGATGCCACGTCCGCCACGCGGCCCGCCAGGTGGGTCGGCACCACGGCCAGCGTGCGCGTATCGCACAGGCTCTGGAGATGGGCAGGATCCAGGTCCGGCGAGCCGGCCCGCAGGTCGCACAGTGCTAGCCGAAGGCCGCAGTGGGCTACGGCCAGGGCCATGAGCGGGCAGGTATAGGCCGGCACGATGACCGTATCGCGCTCCGGCGACAGCCGTGAAAGCGCCGTCAGCGCGGCGACGAAGGCGGCCGTGCCGGAGCACGCGATCTGCGTGGATTCCACGCCGAGGAAATGCGCGAGCGCCGCGTCGAGGCGGACATTGCCGGGCAGCAGGTCGCCGGCGCGCAGCGGCAGGCCGGCGGTAGGCGGGACCGTGCCGTGGACGGGTTGCGATGGCGCCGGGTCAGCGGCGGCCATCTCGGGCTCCGTGCTCGCCCGCCTCGCTCACGGCCAGGCAGGCAATGCCGCCGAGGATAAGGAGCGCGCCGGCCATCTGCGGCCAGCCGACGGCTTCGCCGAAGAAGACGGCCGACACGGCCAGCACGGAGACGATCTCCAGGTGCGAGGCCGCGAACGCCGGGCCGATGGGCGCGCGCTGCAACAGCGTCATCCATGTGAAGAACGCGCCCAGATAGCCGGCGAAGGCGCCGTAGATCCATGGCTGGCCGAACACGCGCAGCAGCCACGCCGGAGAAAATTCAAGCGGCAGCGCATGTTCGCCCGCGACCTTGAAGCTGATCTGCGCCAGCGTGTCGAACGCCATCAGCGCGAGGAAGCCGACGATGTAGAACCGTTTCACGGCCTCACCCCTTCAGGCCGACCACGGCCACGCCCAGCGCCACCAGCAGGATGCCCAGCACGCGCATGCGCGACAGCCGTTCGCGAAACAGCACCCGCCCCAGCAGCATGATGGCGACGATGTTGATGGAGCCCAGCAGCACCCCTTCGGACAGCGGCACCAGCGACAGGAAGGCCAGCCACAGCAAGAACTCCGCCACGTAGCAGCCGATGCCGAGCCACAGCCATGGCCGCCGGGCCATCCAGGCCCAGCGCGCCAGGCCGTCGCCGGCGCCCGGATCTCCCGCGGCTGCCTTGAATGCGAGCTGCCCGCCGCTGTCCACCAGCACGTTCAGGCTCCACAGCAGCATCACCAGCGGCGGCAAGGCGCCGTCATCCATGCGCGGCCTCCGTGGCCGCAGCCAGCATCGGGCCGTTGCCCGCGGCTGCGGGCGCAGGAGCGGCCTTGCCCGCAGCCGTGCCCATGGCCGTGGCCGTGGCCGGGCCCGCGCTGGCATCCGTGCCCGCGCCGGCCTCGGCGCGAACGCCAGTACCGCTGCCGGCGCCGATCCCCGCCTCCGCGACGGCGGCCGCGAAGGCCGTCACGCGCGCGATCACGGTACGGCGCTCGCGGTCGATCGTGATCATGTGGTAGCTGTCATCGAGCAGCACCAGTTCCACCGGCGCGTTGCGCACGCCGCGCACGATGTCGCGCGCGTTGGAAGCGGAGGCGATGTCGTCGTTGCGGGCGTGGATCACCAGGCAGGGCGCGCGCACCAGGCCCAGTCGGGGCCGGACATGCGCGGCCAGGCCCTGCATCTCGACCACCGACCACCACGGATTGCCCGGCAACCCGGCGGCGGCGCTGTCGCCACCCTGCATCTGCGCCACCACGCGGGCGCGCAGCGCTTCGTCCTTGATGCCGTAGGGCGGCTGTTCCAGGAACATGCGCCGCCGACCGATCCCCAGCGCGCGCAACCACGGCAGCACGAAGGCCAGGCGCGTGTAGGCCGGCATGCTCCAGCCGTCGTGGCGGAAGGTGGTGGACAGCGCGATCACGCCGGCCACCTGCGCCGGCCGTTCCTCGGCCAGCGCGAGCGCCAGCACCGCGCCCATCGACAGGCCGCACACCAGCAGGCGGTCCACCCGGGCCGCCAGCCGGTCGGCGCCGGCGCGCACGCTGGCCAGCCAGTCGCGCCAGCCCGTGTCCACCAGGTCGTCCTGCGTGCCGCAGTGGCCGGCGAGCCGCACCGCATGCACGGTGAAGCCTTCGTTGTTCAGGCCGCGCGCGATCAGCCGCATTTCGTTGGGGGTGCCGGTCAGGCCGTGGATCAGCAGCACGCCGGTACGCGCGTGCCGCCCATGGCCTTCGAGCAGGTATTCGTGCCGCGCCATCGTGCTCGCTGGCGTAGCCTCCTGTCGCTGCGCGACACCCTCCCCGAGGGCGGGCGCGCTCATGCCGCCGGCTCCAGCGCCCGCGGCCCGACGATGGTGGGCAGCAGCGCCAGCGCCTCGCGGAAATCGGCGAACGGGACGTGGGCGATGGCGTGGGCGCGGCAGTGGTCGATCAGGCGGTGTTTGGCCAGCACCAGATCGGCCTTGCCCGACACGCAGAAGTCGGAGCTGCCATCGCCCACGTACAGCACGCGGCCGCGCACCGCCTGCTGTTCGGCCAGGCGTTCGCATTTGCAGTTGCCGCTGGCGCGCGCGCAGGCCGGGCTGGCCCACGGCGATTCCAGCCGCCAGCGGCGCCCGCCGGCCGGCAGCAGGCGGTTGGCGATCACCGGCAGGTGGCCGAGGCCGTGGCGGCCCAGCACGTCGCGGATGGCGCGGTCCAGGCCGTCGCTCACCACCTGCACGGCAATGCCGAGCTCTTGCGCGGCGGCCACGAAATCCGGGAAGCTCGGGTCGATCTCGACCGTGCGCAGCTGCGCGTCCAGCTCTTCGGCGCCCATGTCGAGCAAGGCCACCTGGCCCTGCATGCAGGCGCGCGAGCCGATCTCGCCGCGCTCCCAGGCGGTCTCCAGCGCCTGCCAGCCGGGCATGCCGAAGCGTCCGAGCAGCATGTCGGTCACGTCCTCGACGCTGATGGTGCCGTCGAAATCGCACTGGATGGTCCAGCCCCAGCCCGTGGAAGCGCGCGGCTGCGCGCGCAGGATGCCGTCGTCATTCATGGAAGGTGACCCTCACGTTCTGCCCCACGCGCGCCTGCGGCACGCCATCGAATTCCAGGATGCACTCGACCACCCGCGCGGGGCCGCGCTGCGCGTCGTCCTGCAGCCGGGCGTTGCCGTACAGCGGGCTCAGGCGCGCCACGTGCGCCGGCGGCAGCGGCGCCGCGTCGGCGTCGGCGTCGGTATCGGGCACCACGGTGGCCTGCATGCCGGGCCGCACGGCGGCCACGTAGCTTTCGTTGAGTTCGGCGCGCACGATCAGCGGGCGCTGCGGCAGCAGCACCAGCGCCGGCCTGCCGGCCGCCACGCGCGCCCCCGCCTGCGCCGCCACGCGCACGACGGTGCCGTCCTCGGGCGCGCGCAGTTCCAGCAGCGCCAGCCTTGCGCGCGCCTGCGCCAGCCGGCTTTGCGACACGCCCACTTCGGCATTGGCGATGGCGGCGTCGGCCTCGGCATCGCGCAGCGCCTGGCGGGCGTCGTCGGCCAACTGGGCCTGGACGGCGCCCACGCGCGCGGCCTCGTCCAGCCGCGCGGCGGCCTCGCGCAGCCCGGCCAGGTCGCGGGCGCGGGCCTGGGCGCGCGCGCGGGCCAGCCGCAATTCCGACTCGGCCACCCGCACGTCGGCCTCGGCCGTGCCGCCGGCCAGCCGCAGCAGCAACTGGCCGCGGCGCACCGCCTGGCCCTCGCCGACGGCAAGCTGCCGCACCACGCCGTCCTCGGCGGGCGACAGGTCCACCAGGCCGCCCTGCACCTCGATCTTGCCGCGCGCGATGGCGGCCTCGCGGGGAGCGGGGACGGAGCCGACAGCCTGCCCCGCCGGATCGCCGGCCGCGGCATGGTCCGCCCCATCGGAGCAAGCCGCGAGCGCCAGTCCCGCCGCCAGCGCCAACGCGCGCCAGTCCGGACGCAAGTCGCAAATCATATGGATTTCCCCTGGCGCTGCGCGCCTTCAACGCCGCACGAACTTGCGCCCCCCCATCCAGGATGCGGCGGATCCGGCTCCGCCGGCCCGCCCGCATCGCCCCCTGGGGGGCGCGCGAAGCGCGTAGGGGGAGGCCCTTCCCTCCAATCGCTGCGGATGGTGCCGTCTTCCATGCCGAGCACGCGGTCGGCATGGCGCACCAGACGCGGGTCGTGGCTCACGCACAGCACGGTGGCGCCGTGGGTGCGGGCGATGCGGTGCAGGATGTCGATCACGCGCTGGCCGCTTTCGGCGTCGAGCGCGCTGGTCGGCTCGTCGGCGAACAGCAGTTGCGGCTCCTTGGCGAGGGCGCGGGCGATGGCCACGCGCTGCTTTTCGCCGCCCGACAACTGGGCCGGCCGCATGTGGGCGCGATGGCCCAACCCCACTTCGTCGAGCGCGCGCAGCGCGCGTTCGGCGCTGCGCCGGTTGTCCATCCCCAGGTAGCCCAGCGGCAGCTGCACCTGCTCCTGCGCGGTCAGCGCGGGAAAAAGGTTGAAGCCCTGGAACACGAAGCCGGTGTGGTGCAGGCGGAAGCGTTCCAGCGCGCGCCGCCCCAGCGTGCCGAGGTCCTGCCCCAGCGCGTAGGTGCGGCCCTCGTCGGGGCATTGCAGCCCGGACAGCAGCGACAGCAGCGTGCTCTTGCCGCAGCCCGACGGGCCCGAGACCAGCGTCAGCTCGCCCGGGTACAGGTCGAGCGTGATCGCATGCAGCACCTGCACGTTCACCACGCCGGACAGGAATGATTTGCTGACGTTGTCGGCCCGCAGGCTGGGGGCCTTGGCGGGCGGCGGCGCGGGATGCGTGGAGACGGCGGCATGCATGGCGTTTCCTCCTCAGCGCAGCAGCAGCGTGGGGTCGGCGCGCAGCAGGCCGCGCACCGCCGCCAGGCTCGACAACAGGGCCATGACGCCCACCAGCGCGGCGCAGGCCAGCGCCACGCCCGGCGTCATCGCCACCGGCACCTGGTAGGCGGCGGCCGCCGCCAGCAGGATCGCGCTGGCGGCCACCGCCAGCACCAGCCCCAGCCCGCCGATCCAGCACGACTGCGCGACCACCACGCGGCCCAGCGCGCCTCGGCTGGCGCCCAGCGCATTGAGCGTGGCGTACTCGCGCGCCGACCCGGCCACCACCGCGGCGAACGACTGGCTGGTGATGACCGCGCCCACCAGGCAGACGATCAGCGCCATGAACAACACCGCGACGCCGGCCCCGGTATCGAGCAGCCAGTAGCGTTGCGAACGGTGCGCGAAGGCGCGGGCGGTCCAGACCTCGTACGGCCCGAAGGCGCCGCCGCCGGACGCCAGCCGCGCCAGCGCGGCCTCGGCCTGCTGCGGCTGCGCGGTGCGCGCCACGTAGTAGGTGTTGCCGCGCCCGGCGTCCGGCCCGGCGATCTCCCGGGCGGTGTCCAGCGAGGCGAGCACGTTCACGCCGCCCAGCCCGCGCAGCCCCTGCACCACGGCGACCACGCGCACGGGATGCGTATTGATCCAGGCGCGGCCGCCGTCGCCCACGCCGAGCGTATCGAGATCGGCCGGGTCGACGATGACCGCGCCCGGTTCGCGCAGCCGCGCCCGCAGCGACGGCGGCAGCACGGCGGAGAACAGCATGGCGTCGGCGCCGGTGGCGATGCCCGACAGGTAGACCGATACGCTGGTTTCAGAGGCGGCGCTGGCATGCCAGTCGCCGTCCACCCACAGATAGGGCTCGACGGCGGTCACGTCCGGGTCCATGCGCAGCCGCATCTCCACGTCGCGGCTGATGGGGCGGCCGAAGTTCACGCTCTGGGTGCCGGGATAGCCGGCCCACAGATCGGCCGACGAGGCCGTCACGTACAGCGCGGCGCTGCCGAAGATGCCCAGCACCAGCGCCGCCTGCACCGCCAGCAGCACGCCCGAGAAACCGACCGCCAGTACCACCGGCACGAAGCGGCGCCACTCGTACGCCAGCGTCTTGCGCGCCAGCGCGATCATGGCGCGGCCTCCGGCGCCGGCAGCGGCGCGCCGCCCAGCGCCTTGTACAGCGCGACGAAAGCCAGCGCCTGCGCGGCCTGGGCGGTGGCCAGGTCGGCCTGCGCCTGCAGGTCGGCACGGCGGCCGGCCAGGCCGTCGAATTCGCTGGCCAGGCCGAGGCCGGCCAGCGTGCGGTGCGCCTGCAGGCGGCCGTCCAGCGTGCGGCGGACCTCTTCCAGCGCGGCGGCGCGCTCGCCCTGCCGCGCCAGCGCCGCCAGCGCGTCTTCGGTTTCGGCCACGCCGTCGAGCACGGCCTTGCGGTAGCCGGTCAGGGCGGTGTCGAGGTCTTGTTCGCCGGCGCGCGCCTGCGCGCGGCGCAAGCCCCAGTCCCACAGGGGAATGTCGATCACCGGGCCGACGGCGGGCGCCTTGTCGGAAGTGGTGCGGACGTTCTGCGTGATGTTGTAGGCATACAGCAGCGAGCCGCCCAGCGCCAGGCGCGGGTACAGCGCCGAGCGCGCCATTCCCAGCGCCGCCGCCGCCCGCAGCACCCCGGCCTCGGCCGCCTGGATGTCGGGGCGGGTGCGCAGCAGGTCGGCCGGCACCTGGGCCAGCGAGAAGGACGGCGCCATCGCCGGCGGCGCGGCCTGGCGCCAGACGGGGTCCGGCGCGTCGCGGCCCAGCAGCACGGACAGCGCGCGCGCCGCGCGGTCGGCCGCCTCGCCCACCAGCGCCTGTTCGGCCCGGGTCTGCGCCGCGCGCAGCACCGCCTGGGCCCCTTCGTCTGGCGTGCCCAGGTGGGCGCGCACCCGCTCCTGCGCCAGGACGAGCGCCCGTTCGTCCAGCGCCTGCATGCGCGCCAGCAAGGCGGCCTGGCGGCGGGCATTGCCCAGGTCCAGGTAGTTGCGCACGACGTCGGCCACCACGGCCACGCGCACGCCCTGCTCGCGCGCCTGGGCCGCGCGCACCTCGGCCGCGCCTGCCAGGCGCGCGCTTTCCGCGGCGCCGAACAGGCCCAGCTCCCACACCATGTCGATGCTGGCCTGGAAATAGGTATCGGTGGCCGAGACGTTCTGCACCGTGCGCGCGCCGGCGCTGAAAGAGGGCTGAAAGCGGGCCTGCGAGCGGGCCGCGATGATCCGTTCGCGCCGCAGGCGGCCGGCGGCCTGCGCGATGTCGAGGTTATGGGCCAGCGCTTGGTCCACCAGCGCATCGAGCGCCGGATCGCGCAACGCCTTCCACCACGCGCGCAACGCCACCGGCGGCGCGGCGGCCGGCCGCGGCTCGGTCCACGCGGCGGGCGTGCGGTCCGGCAGATCGGGAATGGTCGGCGCCATGCAGCCCGCCAGCAGCGCGCCGGACAAGGCCACGGCGCCGCGGCGGAGCGGGAGAAAGGCGAGGAAACGTGGCACGCGGCAGTCGATCGGTAACGCGCGCGGCGGTTGCCGCGCAAAAAACCAGGTGCCGCACTATGCCTGCGCAACGTTGCGCGGTCGTGCACGGATCATGGAGGAACGATGGAGGCCGCGGGACCGCGGACCGCTCAATCCCCTGCCGGGGCCGCCGGCAGCGTGACGGTGAAGCAGGCGCCGCCGCGTTCCGAGGTGCCGGCGCGCACCGCGCCGCCCAGTTGCAGGGCCAGCGCGCGCACGATCGACAGCCCCAGCCCCGATCCGCCGCCCTGCCGTCCCGGCCCGCGCGGGAAACGCTCGAACGGCCGTTCGCGCATCCAGGCCGGCAGCCCGGGCCCGGCGTCGCTCACGCTCAGCTTCACGTAGCCGCCCTCGGCCTCGACCGCCACGCCGATCCAGCGGCCGGCGGCGCCGTGCCGCAGCGCGTTCTCCAGCAAATTGGACAGGATCTGCCGCAGGCGGTCGGGGTCGGCTTCGACGATCGCCGTGCCCGGCTCGCGCGGCGGCCGCCATTCCAGCTCGGCGCCGTGTTCGGCGATGCGGCGCGCGTAGCCCGCCAGCGCGTCGCCCACCAGCGCGTCCAGCTCGAGCCGTTCGCTGTACAGCGAGAGCTGGCCGGCATCGGTCATCGACAGCGTGTGCAGGTCGCTGACCAGCCTTCCCAGGTGCTCGGCCTGGTCCAGCAGCGCCCGCAGTTCCGAGTCGCTGGCCGGGATGACGCCGTCGCAGATGGCGTGCAGGCGGGCGATCTGCACCGCCAGCGGCGTGCGCAGTTCATGCGAGATGGAAGCGGCGGTGACGCGCCGTTCGCGCTCCAGGCCTTCCAGCGAATCGATCATGTGGTTGAAGTCGCGCAGCATGTCGGCCATCTCGCCGCGGGCGCGGCCGGGATGGGCGCGCGCGGCGAAATCGCCGATCGCCACGCGACGCGCCACTTCGGCCATGGAGGCCAGCGGCTGGGTGACGATGCGCGATACCCAGAACCCGACGGCCAGGCCGAACGGCAGCCCCACCACCAGGCCGATGACCAGAGACACCTGCTCGCCGAACAGCAGGTCGCTGCGCCAGTACTGGCTGTAGATCTGCATCGCCCGCGGGCTGTCTTCGAGGTCGCGGTCTTTGAGGTCGTCAAGCTCGGAGCGCACTGAGGATGGCAGCGCGTTGTAGAAATTCTGGTACTCGGCTGCCCAGAACAGCGCCATGCCGGCGGTCAGCAGCACCATCGCGACCACCACGGTAGCGGCGATGCTGAGACCGAAGCGGACCCAGATGCGGTCTAGTCCCCGGGCCATAGGCGATAGCCGATGCCGCGCACCGCTTCGATCAGTTCCCCCTGCCCGGCCGCCTGCAGCTTGCGGCGCAGCTTGGAGATGTGGGAGTCGATCACGCGCTCCAGCGCCTCGCTCTCGGGCAGGCAGTGCTCGATCAGGTAGCTGCGGGAAAAGCAGCGGCGCGGCTGTTCGGCCAGGCAGGCGAGCAGCCGGAATTCGGTCAGCGTGAGCGGCAGCTGCACGGAGCGTCCGCCCTCGAAGTGGACCATCGCGGCGTGCGCCTGCTCGTCGATCTCAAGGCGCCCGACGCGGATCGGCGTGGCCTGCCTGCGCGCGCCGGAACGCCGCAATACGGCCCGCACGCGCGCCACCACCTCGGCCGGGCTGAACGGCTTGACCACGTAGTCGTCGGCCCCCAGGCGCAGGCCCAGCAGCTTGTCGACGTCGTCTGCCAGCGCGGTGACCATGATCACGGGCGTGGGGCCGTCGTCGCGGATGGCGCGCAGCACGTCGACGCCGTCCATGCCGGGCAGCAGGACGTCGAGCAGCACGATGTCGGGACGCAGCCGGCGGAACAGCCGCAGCGCCTCCAGGCCGTCGGACGCCAGGTGCGTGCGCAGGCCGTCGCGCCGCAGATAGGCGTCGAGGATGCTCGCGATGCCGGACTCGTCTTCGACCACGAGCACCAGCGGACTGGTGGAGGAGACCTGTGAAGGAGGAGAAAGGGACATGGACATCACGACACACGGCGTGCCCGGATGGCGGGCGCTTCGGACATGGCGCGGACCGGCGGTCCGCGCCGGCCCTCGCGGGCCGCTATCTTACAACGCCGGGCGCGCACGGCATCGCCATGCTTGCGCATGCCGCCGCCGCGACACTGGCGAAGCGGCCTTGACCTTGGAGCAACTTCAGGGTTTACCGTTATCGTTGTCGTATCACCTCCGGGAACGGAACCTGTGAGCACCTCCCATACGCTGAAGCTGCGCATCGAAGGCATGGATTGCGCCTCCTGCGCGCTGAAGATCGAAAACGCGATGAAGCGCCTGCCCGGCGTCAGCGACATCCAGGTCAGCTATGGCCAGGAGAGCCTGTCGCTGACGTTCGACGAAGGCCGGACTTCGCGGGTCGCCATTGAAAACAAGATCCGCACGCTGGGCTACAAGCCGGTCGGCGGGGCCGGCCAGGCGCGCGGCCGTGACGGCGCTCACGGTCTGGGCCAGGGCCACGCTCGCGGTCATGACCATGCGCATGACCATGGCCATGCGCATGGTCACGCTCACGACCACGCCGGTCCTGCCCGCGGCCCGTGGTGGCGCGGCCGCAATGCCGTCCTGACCGCGGCCATCGGCGTCCTGTTCCTGGTGGCCGCCACGGTGGCGCATGCCGCGCCGGAAGCCGCCCGCTGGGCCTACGCGGCGGCCGCGCTGGTGGCCGTCGCCCCGTTCGCGCGGCGCGCGTATGCCGGCGCGGTGTCGGGCACGCCGTTCAGCATCGAAATGCTGATGACCATCGCCGCGGTGGGCGCGATCCTGATCGGCGCCGTCGAGGAAGCGGTGGTCGTGGTGTTCCTGTTCGCGCTGGGCGAACTGCTCGAAACCATCGCGGCCGGCAAGGCGCGGGCCGGCATCGAATCGCTGGCGGCGCTGGTACCGCGCGAAGCCCTGCGCGAGCGGGCGGGCGGCCTCGGTGTCGCGGGTAGCGCGGGCGTCGCGGAGGGCGCGGGCAGCACCGATGATGCGGCTGGCGCCGTCGAGCTCGAACGCGTGCCGGCCTCCGCGCTGGCGGTGGGCGACATCGTGGTCGTCCGGCCGGGTGACCGCGTTCCGTCCGACGGCAGGGTGATCGGCGGCGCGGCTGAAGTTGACGAGGCCCCGGTCACCGGCGAATCGGTGCCGGTGGCCAAGGCGGCCGGCGCCGAGGTGTATGCCGGCAGCATCAGCACCAACGGCGAACTGCGCGTGGAAGTCAGCCGCGCGGCTGCCGACAACACCATCGCGCGCATCGTCCACCTGGTCGAGCAGGCGCAGGAGTCCAAGGCCCCCACCGCGCGCCTGATCGATCGCTTCAGCCGCTGGTATACGCCGGCGGCCATGGGCGCCGCGCTGCTGGTGGCCATCGTGCCGCCGCTGCTGTTCGGGGCCGCCTGGACCACCTGGATCTATCGCGCGCTGGCCACGCTGCTGATCGCCTGCCCTTGCGCGCTGGTAATCTCTACCCCGGCCGCGATCGCATCGGCGCTGGCCGCCGGCGCGCGGCGCGGCCTGCTGGTCAAGGGCGGCGCGGCGCTCGAAACGCTGGGCCGGGTCCGCACGGTGGCCTTCGACAAGACAGGCACGCTCACGATCGGCCGGCCGCAGGTGACCGACATCGTGCCCGTGGCCGGCGCCGCCGGCGGCGAGCCGGTCGCACCGGTCGCACCGGACGCCGGCACTGGCACTGGCTCCGGCACCGGCGGCATCCCGGCAATACATCCCGCTGCAGAGAACGACCTGCTGGCGATGGCCGCCGCCGTCGAGCGCAAGACCAGCCACCCGCTGGGCGCGGCCATCGTCGCGGCAGCCGCCGCGCGCGGGCTCGAACTGCCGGCCAGCTACGGCGCCGCGCTGACCGTGCCCGGCAAGGCGGTCACCGCGCGCCTGAAAGGCGGCTTCGCGTCGGTCGGTTCGCCGCGCTACGCCGCCGAACAGGCACCGCTGGAAAAACCGCTGCAGCAGCGCCTGGAAGCGCTGGAGCAAGAGGGCAAGACGGTGGTCGCGGTCCTGTCGGGCAAGCGGCTCGCCGGCCTGATCGCGCTGCGCGACGAACCGCGCGACGACGCGGCGCGGGCCGTCGGCGCGTTGCACCGCATGGGCGTCGACACCGTCATGCTGACCGGCGACAACCGCCGCACGGCGCGGGCCGTCGGCTCGGCCGTGGGCGTGCGGCCGGTGGCCGAACTGCTGCCGGACGCCAAGCTCGCGGAAATCGCGGCCCTCAGGCAGAATGGATCGGTGGCGATGGTCGGCGACGGTATCAACGACGCGCCGGCGCTGGCCGCGGCATCGGTCGGCATCGCGATGGGCAGCGGCACCGACGTCGCGCTGGAAACGGCCGACGCCGCCCTGCTGCACGATCGCGTCGCCGGCGTGGCCGAGCTGATCGCGTTGTCGCGCGCCACGTTGTCCAACATCTGGCAGAACATCGGCATCGCGCTGGGGTTGAAAGCCGTCTTCCTGGCCACGACGCTGCTGGGCGTCACCAGCCTGTGGATGGCGATCCTGGCCGACACCGGCGCCACCGTGCTGGTCACGGCCAACGCGCTGCGGCTGCTGCGCCGCGGCCGCTGAAGGCTTCGGATGCCGCCTGACACCACCGCAGCGAGGATCTCATGGAAATCGGTTTCATCGGATTGGGCAATATGGGCGCCGCGATGGCGTCGAACCTGCTGAAAGCGGGCCATCGGGTGACGGTATGGAACCGTTCGCCCGCCCGCGCCGACGCGCTGGTGGCCGCCGGCGCGCGCCGGGCCGCCACGCCGGCGGAGGCGGCGGCCGGCGAACTGGTCGTCACGATGCTGGCCGACGACGCGGCGGTGGAAGGGGTCGTGTTCGGCGCGGACGGCCTGCTCGCCGCCGCCGGCCCGGCGCTCCACGTGTCGATGAGCACCATTGGCGTCGCGCTGGCCGACCGCCTGGCCCAGGCCCACGCCGAAGCCGGCCGCGGCTTCGTCTGCGCGCCGGTGTTCGGCCGCCCGGCCGCGGCCGGCGCCGACGACGCGCTGGCGCGCTGCGAACCGACCTTCGCCGCGATGGGACAGAAGGTCTTCCGTATCGGCGCCAAGCCCTCCGCCGCCAATGTCGTCAAGCTGTGCGGCAACTTCATGATCATGGCCACGATCGAAACCCTGGCCGAGGCGATGTCGCTGTGCCGGAAATCCGGCGTGCCGGAAGCCGGCCTGCTGGATGTACTGACCGGCACGCTGTTCAGCGCCCCGGTCTACCAGGTCTACGGCGAGATCCTGCTCGAACGGCGCTTCCGGCCCGCCGGCTTCGCCGCGCCGCTCGGGCTCAAGGACATGCGGCTGGTGGGCGAAGCGGCCGACGGCGCGGGCGCGGCGATGCCGCTGCTGGAACTGGTCAAGGCCCACCTGCTCGACACGCTGGAGCACGAAGGTCCGGACGTGGACTGGAGCGCGATCGCCACCGCGGTGGACCGCCTCAGCGCGCCGGCGGCACGTTGAGCTTCTCGTCCAGGAAGCGCCCGCGCTCCATCAGCGGTTCGCCGTCCAGCAGCACGGTGCAGTCGCACATCGGGGTATCGATATGCCCCTTGGTATCGCGCTTGCCGCCCATGTCCGTATTGGGCCCGGTGGAGAACAGGAAATTGCCCTTGAACACCCGCGCCATGATGTGCAGTTCGTCGAAATTGTTGCCGTGGCGCATGATCTGGTCCCAGTGGCCGCCGGGGTGCAGCCCCACGCCCAGGTGCGACACCGCGTAGGGATCGAGGTCGTCGGGCGAGCGCTTGTTGCTGTCGAGCCAGTAGCGGAACGCCTTGGCGTCCAGCCCGCCTTCCACGCTGCGGATGAAGCCGTCGCGCACTTCCAGCCGCACCGGGCTCTCGATGGCGCGGATGTACGGCAGGATCCACATGTCGCCCGGACTCAGCACCACCACGCCGTTGGCCGAACCCTCGTCGGGAAAGTTGGTGATGTGGCCCGCGCCCCAGGCGTCGAAACGGCCCGGCAGTTCGGCAAAGCCGTACTGCTCCTTCACCTTGAATTCGCCGCGCCGCCACGACAGGTCGGTGCCGGCGTCCGACAGCAGCCGGATCTCGCGCGCCTTGCCCCACAGCGCGGAGGCGTGCTGGACGGCCTCCTTCAATCCGGGCGGCGAGATCAGCCTGGCCAGCACGTCCGGCGAATCGCCGATCGACAGCACGCGCGCGCCGGCCTCGCGCACGCGCTTCTGCCAGCCGGCGAAGTTGGGCGGATGGAACACGCAGATCAGGTCGGCGGCGCACAGCGCTTCCATCAGACCCTTGGCCTTGCCGATGACGTCGACGCCGATGTGCAGCCAGGCGGGCGAGGTGCTGATGCCCAGCTCGTACACGCTGGCGCCCAGGTCCTCGGCGGCGACCTGCGCCGCCTGCACGTAGTCGCGGCGGGTGGAGCCGTCGGTCAGCAGGACCACCGTTTCGCCGGCGGCGACGCGGCACAGTTCGAACTGCTTGCGGAACAGATCGGGGATTCTTGCGGGATTGACCAGTTGCTTGCTCATGGCGTTGTCTTCCTCGACGGGGATTCAGGCATTCGGGGCGGCGGCGCTGCGGGGCATGGCCGCACGCGTGTTCAGACGCACAGCGGGGCCGCCTGCCGCCCCAGAGCGCGCACCAGGCTGTAGGCGGCCAGCGCCGACGTCTTCGGGTTGCGGGCCGACGGCGCGTTGCTCAAGATGAGTTCGAGGCGGCCGAACTCGCCCTCGGCCTGCAGCACGTGCACGTTCTGCGTTGCAGCCGGATCGGCGATCAGTTGCACCTCGGTCCGGTCCAGGCCCAGGCCGGCGAAGGCGACCGTGGCCGCGACGTTGGCGTTCTTCGGAAAGCGCAGCGCCGCCTCGCGCGCGCTGCCGCTGAACACGACCGCCGGCGCGGCCAGCGCATCCAGGTCGTGGCTCGTTTCGGCGGGGGTGCCGCGCCACGCTTGCGGGGGCTTGCGGCCAAAGTAGCGCACGCTATCCAGCCGGCCCGTGCGGGCCGCGGCCAGGGCGTCGATCGCGCCGATCGCGCCGGCGATCATCTCCACCTGCGTGCCGCCCTCCCGGGCGGCAGCCTCGATGGCCTCGGCGCAGCCGGGCACGCTCAGCGCGCCGACCGACGCGACGATGCCGCGGATGCCGCGCCGCAAGGCCGGCACCACGTGCCGCGCCACGGCCTCCTGGCCGGCGGCCTCGGCCACCAGGTCGATGCCCGACGGCGGCAGTGCCGTGCCCACCTCGGCCTCGATGCCCAGGCCACGCAGGAACGCGGCCGCCGCCCCGGCCCCGCGCGCCGTGGTCACCACCGCGGCCACCTCGAACGCGGCATCGCGGCGGATCGCCTCCAGCACGATCTGCCCGATCGCGCCGCAGCCGACCAGCGCGATGCGCAGCGGCCGGGCGGGCACGGCCGCCGGGCCGCCCTCCTGCCGCGGCGCCGCTGCGGCCAGGCCGGGCGCCTGCCCGGCAAGCCGACTCGCTTCCCCGCCCAGGCCGGGGGCCAGCCCTGCGGGCGCACTCATTTCGCCGCCTCCGCCGCCGCGGCGAAGTCCGCCAGCAGGCCGTTGAACCTGTCCGGCTCTTCCAGGTACAGCGCATGGCCGCAGCGCTCGAGCACGTGCACCTTGGCATCCGGCCGCTGCGCGGCGACCGCCAGCGTGTCCCTGGGCGGCGTGACGACGTCCTGGCCGCCGATGATGAACTGGACCGGCAGGCCGGCGGCCAGGCGGGCAACGTCGCCCGCGGTGTCCGACACCGACAGCATGCGCACGGCCTTGGTATAGCCCTCGGGGCGGACCCGCGCCATGGTTTCGATCACCTGCGCCTTCACGGCCTCAGGCGCCTGTTCCGACACCAGCCGCGGTCCGCGCGCCCGCGCCATGCCGGCCGGGCCCAGATCGCGCAGGTCGTTCAGACGGCGGTCGCGCAGCAGCTCCCGCTCCTCCGGCGCCAGCCGCGCATGGCCCGACGACGGGCTGACCAGGGTCAGGCTCAGCACCCGAGCCGGGTACGCGCAGGCAAAGCGCGCGGCCATGATCGCCCCCAGCGAGTGGCCGACCAGATGGAAGCGCTCGAACCCCAGCAGGCCGGCGAACAATTCCAGGCGCGCGGCATAGTCGCCGGCGGTGGGCTGATCCGGCTCGACGGGGGTCGATTCGCCGTAGCCGGGCGCGTCCCAGGCCGCCACGCTGAAGGCCGAGCCCAGCCCAGCCAGCTGCGCGCGCCAGGAGCGCGCGCCCGACCCGACGCCATGCAGCAGCACCAGCGGCACGCCGCTGCCGCCGGCCATGTAGGAAAACGACACGCCGGCCGACGCGATGGTGCGCAGCGGCGGATTCTCTTCGGTCATCGTCATTGAAGCTTTCGATTGGAAACCGCCCGCGGCAAGGCCGGGCGGCGGATCGGCCGGCATCCCGGCGTCAGGCATACTCGACTCCGAGCAGCCGGTGGATGTCGATGGAAAGGCGCTGGAAGGCCGGCGTCGAGCGGATGCTCGGATGCCGTGGGCGCGGCAGGTCGACCGGCACTTCGGCCACCACCGTGCCGGGGCGGCCTCCCATCACCAGCACCCGGTCGGCCAGGAAAATGGCCTCCTGGATGCTGTGCGTGATCAGCACCGTCGTCTTGCGGCGCTCGTTCCAGATCCGCATCAGCTCGACGTTCATCACGTCGCGCGACAGCGCGTCGAGCGCGCCGAACGGCTCGTCCATCAGCAACAGCCGCGGATCGTGGACCAGCGCCCGGCAGATCGCCACGCGCTGCTGCATGCCGCCCGACAGCTCGCCCGGCCGCATGCCCGCGAACTCGTGCACGCCCGCCAGCTCGAGCAGTTCCATCGCGGCCGGCACGTGCTTGGCGCGCGGCAGGCCGAGGATCTCGATCGGCAGCAGCACGTTGTCGAGCACCGTGCGCCACTTGAGCAGGCGCGGCGACTGGAACACCATGCCGGCGTCGGCGCGCGGCTCGGTGACCGTGTCGCCGAACACCTCGACGGTGCCGGTGGTGGGCGGCATCAGGCCCGCGATGATCTTCAGGATGGTCGACTTGCCGCAGCCGCTCGGCCCCACCACCGTCACGAATTCGCCGTCGGCAATGTCGAACGACAGGTCCGACAAGGCCGTGACCGTGCCACGCTTGGTGCGGTAGGTCTTGCAGACGCCCGAAACGCCCACTACCCGGGCGCGCGGCGGCGCGGCGCCGTTCACGGCCGCGATGGACAGGTTCGCCGTCATGGTCATAGGGTGGAAGGCCGCTGGTTCGGCTTGACGAACGCGTTCGAGAACGTATCGGCCAGATTGACGTTGCCCTTCAGGCCGTAGAACTCGCGCACGATGTTCAGCGTGAACTTCATCTTGTCCTCGCTCATGGGCCCGACGCCGTTGCGCTTGACCTCGTCGACCAGCAGGTGGCGGATCGCGACGTCGAGCTGCGCGCGCACCGTGGCGGGGCTGGCCAGCGGGTAGCGCTTGAGGAACATCTGGACGGCCTCGTCGGGATGTTCACAGCTGTAGATGATGCTCTGCACCATGGCCTCGTTGAAGGCCGAGACCAGGCCGGGATCCTTGGCCAGCAGCGCGTCGCTGGCGATGATGCCGTTCGAGTACAGGTCGAGCCCGAAATCGGCGAACACCATCTCCACCACCTTCTCGCCGGTCTTCTCGGCGGCGGCGGCGTAGACGGGAGCGAAGGCGGTCAGGCCCAGGATGCCCTGCGCCTTCTTCGACATCAGCACGGCGGGCTTGGCCGAGCCGTCGATGGTGACGATCTCCACCTTGCCGAGGTCGAAGCCGTTGATCTTGGCCAGCGCCGGCAGCGCGATGCGCGGCGCGTCGCCCGCCGTCGCGCCGAAGATCTTGCCTTCCATGTCCTTGGGCTTGCGCACCGGGTTGGAGGCCAGCGTGACCACGTTGTTCATGGCCTTGTAGTGGACCATCAGCACCTGCTTGACGTTGACGCCGGTGCCGCGCGCCTGCATGGTGGTGGGCGTGTCGGCGAAGCCGAACTCGGCCGAGCCGCTGGCCACCTTGACGGCGTTGTCGGCCGAGCCCTTGGCCGCCTCGATCTGCACGTCGAGCCCGGCGTCGCGGAAGAAGCCGCGGTCGATGGCCGGGTAGAACATGGCGTGCTTGCCGTAGGCGCCGATGTCGAGCAGGAAGGTGATCTTGCGCAGCCCCTGGCCGATGGCGGGCGCGCCGGCGAGCAGCCCGGTCGAGGCCGCGGACAGCGCGGCGATCGTCTTGCCGAACTGCCGGCGGGTCATGCGCGATGCGTTGAAGCTCATGAACGTACTCCTTGAGTAGTTGCCAGAATCAAGCCTGAGGCACCGCGAAGAGCCGCTCCGACTCTTCCACGTTCCACGGGATCAGAAAGCGCTCGGCCAGCTCCACGAGGCTGAACAGCGCCAGGCCCATCGCGCACAGCAGGATCAGCGACACGAACGCCATCGCGACGTTCAGTTCGGAGTTGGCCATCATGATGGCGTGCCCGAGCCCCGCGTTGGACGAGACGAACTCCGCCACCACCTGGCCGATCACGGCCAGCGTCGCCGCGACTTTCAGCCCGGAAAAGATGAAAGGCAGCGCCTGTGGAAAGGCCACCTTGAGGAATTGCTTCACGCGGCCGCCGCGCAGCATGCGGACCAGGTCCAGCAGATCGGCCTCCACCGACGACAGGCCGGCCACGGTGCTCATCACGACCGGGAAGAAACTGACCAGCGCCACCATCACGATCTGCGGCAACGAGCCGTATCCCAGCCACACGATCAGCAGCGGCGCGATGGCGATCTTGGGCGCCGCCTGCAGCACCACGATGACCGGATAGAGCACCGCGCGCAGGCGGGGCGAGTACACGACCGTGGTGCCGATCAGGACGCCGGCGGCGGCCGCCACCGCGAACCCGATCACGGTGCCGCTCAACGAGACGAGAAAGTTGTCCCAGTAGATGCCGGGGCGGGAGGCGAATTCCTGCCATACCGCGGAGGGCGGCGGCAACAGGAAGGGCTGGACATGCAGCAGCCTGACCAGGATCTCCCACAGGACGGCCAGCACCGCCAGGGTGAGCAGGCCGATTCCCAAAGCGCGCGTCTCGATCATCGAAGCAATCCGTTATGAGTGGAATAAACCGCCGGCCCGGCGCCGCCGCTCAGGCGGACGCGCCGGCGGCCAGCCGCCTGGGAATGGCAACGCCGCGCGCCGATGCCGCGCTGGCCTGGGCGATCTGCTGCGCCGTCCTGCGCATCATGGGCTGCAGCTTGTCGATGGCCTCGGCGTTGAGCCGGATGCTGGGCGCGGCCAGGCTCAGCACCGCCAGCGGATGCCCGTAGCGCGTATCGCGGATGACCGGCACCGCGATCGAGGCGACCCCGGGGTTGACCTCGTCGGCCGTGACCGACACATCGCTTTGCCGGATGTCGCGCAGGCGCCCGACGAAGTCCGCCAGCGCGCCGCTCGACGCGTTGGGCCGGTAGTCGCGCGCGGCCAGCCGCTCCATGTCGGCGTCGGGCAGCAGCGCCAGCAGCATCTTGGCCGCGGCGCCGCCGTGCAGCGGCATCGGGACCATCAGGTTGTCGTAGACCCAGCGGTGCGGATGCTGGCTGATCTCCTGCGCCAGCAGCACCCGGCGCTCGGCATACAGAACGTGCAGCCCGACCGTTTCGCCGGTCTGGTCGCGCAGGGCTTCCATCGGCGCGCGCGCCTGCTGCAGCAGCGAACGCCACGACAGCTGGCCCGCGTTCAATTCCTCGATCAGCTTGCCGACCGCGTAGACGTCGCCGTCGGGCGCGCGGTGCGGCTCGAGCAGGCGCACCTTCACCAGCGAGCCGACCAGCCGGTGGGCGGTGCTGCGCGGCAGGCCCAGCGCCTCGCCGATTTCGCGTACGGTCAACTCCCCTCGCAGCGCGACGAGGCTGACGGCGTCCAGGGCCTTCTGCAATGAACTCGTTTCCGACATTCGGGATTCAATTTTCTCTCAAATTGGGAATGCATCCTATCGGTCAACGGCGTCGTCTGTCAACATATACCGTCTTTCCGTTTTTTTATACCTGCCAATAACATTATCGAATGTCCCAGAATCCCGTATTGAATAGTCTCTTTTTACGGGATACCATGACCCGCAATCCGTGCAATGGAATTTGGAGGCGCGATGCTGACGGAAGAGGAAAATCGCCTGTTGACCCAAGTCGGGCCCGGTACGCGCATGGGCGACCTGCTGCGCCGCTACTGGCACCCGGTCGCCGGCGAAAGCGAGTTCGAGTCCCGGTCCACCAAGCCGATCCGGCTGATGGGCGAAGACCTGCTGCTGTTCAAGACACTGAAGGGTGAGTTCGGCCTGGTCGCCCGGCGCTGCGCCCATCGCGGCTCCGACCTGGGCTTCGGCATCGTCGAGGAAGACGGCCTGCGCTGCAGCTACCATGGCTGGCAGTACGATCTCGGCGGCGCCTGCGTCCACCGGCCGTTCGACGAAACCGTGGCCGGCGCCGCCGCCCTGCGGCGAGCCGTGAAGATCGCCGCCTACCCGGTAAAGATCAAGGGCGGCATGCTGTGGGCCTATCTCGGCCCCTTGCCGGCCCCCGAACTGCCCGACTGGGAAACCTTCAGCTGGCCCAATTGCTTCGCCCAGGTCGTGATCGCCGAGATCCCCTGCAACTGGCTGCAATGCCAGGAAAACACGGTCGACCCGGTGCATTTCGAATGGATGCACAACAACGGCCCCAAGCGGCGCGCCGGCGACTTCGGCCCGTTCTCGCCCAAGACGCTGAAAATGGGCATAGAGGACACCGAATACGGGCTGCTGTCGCGCCGCTACCGCGAAGGCACCGACGAGTCGACGCCGCTATGGAGCGTGGGGCGCGCGATCCTGTGGCCGAACGGCTGGTACTTCGGCCACCACTTCGAATGGAAAGTGCCGATCGACGACTTCAACACGCTGTTCATCACCTGGAGCGTGCTGCACGTGCCGCGCGAATGCGAGCCCTACGCGCAGGCGTCGATTCCCACCTGGCATGCCCCGATCAAGGACCAGAACGGCGAATGGATCATCAGCCACGTGGGCAACCAGGACATCGTCGCCTGGATCAGCCAGGGCCCGATCGCCGACCGCACCCACGAGATCCTCGGCGCCAGCGACGTCGGCGTCGTGACGCTGCGCCGCCGGCTGCTGGAAGACCTCGACAAGGTCGCCAAGGGCCAGGATCCGCGCGGCCTGATCCGCGACCCGGCCCGCAACGTGAAGATCCCCCTGCCCTGCATCGCACGCGAAGAGCTGATGAACGGCCTGCCGCGAGAACAGATGGAAAAGCACCCGGTCATGGGGCCGTTCCTGCGCGACTTCTATTCGATGGCCGGCCAGCCGGACGCCGTCAGGCAGGCCTTCGAGGAAGCGATGGGGGTAAGGCAGAGCTCGTTCGAGGTGCACTCCTTCGTGCCGCAGTAGCCGGCCGGGCGCCTGGGCGCCTGGGCGCCAGGCGCCGGCCGCCGGGGCGCCAGCGCCCTGCCCGGCCAGCGTGCCGCCGCGCCGCGCTAGCGCCGCCGCGCCTTGCTGGGCCGGTCGGCGAAGATGCCGTCGGCGCACAGCCGGCCGTACTCCTCCTCGCCCAGTCCCAGGATCTCGCAGGCCACGTAGCGATTGTCGCGGCCCAGCGGCGGCGCCGCGCGGAACGTGCCGGGGCCTTCGGCGCCGATCCGCAGCGGCAGGCCCTTGACCTGGCGGCCGCAGTCGTCGGTGGCAAAGGCGTCGGCCAGCGCCGGCCAGGCGTCGAGCTCGCTGCGTCCCGCCGTCCACACCACTTCGGCCGCCGCCCCCATCTCGCGCAGGGCGCAGGCCGCGTCCTGCGCGCGCTGGCGGGCGATCCACCCGGCCAGCCCCGCCGCGCCGCCGGGCACCCGCGCAAGCGCATCGCGGCCGGCGGTGACGGCCACCCACAGGCCGTCGTTCGCGGCATGGACGCCGCTCGTCTCGCCGGCAATGCCCTCGCCGGCATTGCCCTCACCGGCATTGCCCTCGCTGGCGGCGCCCTCCCGGTCCGCGCCGGCGGCTTCCGTGGCGCTATCCGCCCCGTCCCGCTGGCCCGGCGTGCCCGCGCCGGCGCCCTGCTCCGCTGCCGGCGCGCCCCGCCGCGCGCCGGCAGCGACCAGTTCCTCCGCGATCAGAAAGGCGGTCAGCTCGCGCTGCGACAGATCGACGTGGATCGCGCGGCCGCCGCGCCGCGCCTCGATCAGGGCGGCGATGACGGCGCTGGCCGAGAACAGCGACGCCACCTGGTCGGGGTAGTTCATGCCGCGGCCGGTGATCTGCGGCCGCCCGCCGGGATAGCGCATCAGCGCGGCCATGCCGGAGGAAGCCTCCAGCGTCGACCCGAACGAGCTCTTGTCGCGGTCGGGCCCGGTCTGCCCCTGGCTGCTGATCGATGCCAGCACGATCTTCGGATTGGCGGCGGCCAGCCGTTCGAACGGAATCCCCAGCCGTTCCAGCACGCCGTACCTGAAGTTTTCCAGCACCACGTCGGCCATGGCGACCAGGTCGAGCAGCAGGCGGGTGCCCTCCGGGCGCTTCAGGTCGATGCAGGCGCTGAGCTTGTTGCGGTTGGTGGCCTGGAATTGCGCGCTTTCGTTCCACCATTCCGAATCGAAATTCACGCCCGTCCATTCCCGGAACGGGTCGGTATAGTGCGGCCCTTCGACCTTGATGACCTCGGCGCCCAGATCGGCCAGCACCGCCGACGTGCTGGCGCCCGCCGTGACGATGCCCAGATCCACCACGCGCCAGCCTTCCAATACCCTGTAGCTCATGCCCGATCCTGCCCGTCTGCCCGCAGCGCCTGCCAGACCACCGGCAGCCGCGGAAACGTCAGGCCGGCTTCGTCGGCGAAGAACCGCCGCGCCTGCATCTGCGGATCGCCGAACATTTCGGCGGGGTCCAGCACCGCGGAAAACTGCAGCCCGAGCGCGTCGGCCTGCGCCAGCACTTCGTCGCGCCCGCGCCGGGCCAGCGCGCCGGCCACCAGGCGATGGAATTCGTCCAGGTTCGCCACCCTGCTTTTCTCCTGGATGAACTCGGGCGTATCCAGCGCCTCCAGGCCCAGCAGCCTGGCCATGTCGGGAATGTCGCGGTCCCTGAAGATCACGGCGATGTAGCCGTCGCGGCAGGCCACGGTGATCCACTCCTCCTTGCGGTCGCGTCCCGTCTGGCGATTGCCGCTGACCGCGCTGAGCCGGTTCTTCCAGTTCAGCCACGCGGCAACGTCGAGCGCCGACACCGTCACCGGCTCCGCCACGCCGGTCAGCATGACCTGCGCATGCGCGGCCGTCAGGCCGGCCAGCGCCGCCAGCCCGGCCGCGTAGGCCACCTGGTGGCCCGGCATGGGCAGCGGCGGCTGGTCGGCCTCGGCCACGATGTCCAAGAGGCCGGAGGCAGCCATCACGGTCAGTTCGCTCTGCGGCCGGGGCGCACCGCCCTCGCCGGCCATGCCGGCGCGCACGAGCACCGTGCGCGCGTCAGGCCAGGCGCGGACCGCCGCTTCATCGTCGGTGACCAGCCAGGCGCCCGGCACGTCGTCGCCCTCGGCCAGCGGCCGCTTGCCGCGAGCGAGGAAACGCTGCAGCGCGGAACTGCCGTCGGGCAGGCGGGGCGGCGCGCCCTCGCCGACCGCCGGCGACCGCGCCGGCACGCGCACGTCGGCCCCCCACTGGGCGGCCATCATGGCGGCGAAACCCACGGCCAGCGCGCCCAGCCCGCTGCCGCCCGCCCGCTCCACCAGCGCGAGCCCGCGCAGCGGCCGCAGCTCGGCCGGCGCCGCGCGCGGCGGCTCGCTAACGCTTGGCATCCGGGCCTCCGGGCTGCGCCGAGCGCCGCGCGTCGGCCACGGCATTGGCGAAGGGATTGCCTTTGTCGGCGCGGCGGTTCTGGATCTTGGCGTTGACCAGTTCGCCGAAGGCGAAGCCCTGGCGCCAGTCGGTGATCACGGCCGGGATCTGGTCGAGCGCCTGCTTGGCGCCGGCCAGCGCGACCGGATCGAAGCCGGCCACGCGCTCGGCCAGCGCGGCGGCCTCGGCCATCAGGTCGGCCCGCGCCACGCAGCGGTTGATCAGGCCCCACTCCAGCGCCTGCCGGGCGCCGATGCGCTCGGCGGTCAGCACCATCCAGGCCGCCCGCTTGCGCGACAGAGACAGCTGGGTAGACGGGCCCGCCATGGCCGGATAGGTGGCGAAGCTCATTTCCGGCATGCCCATCTGGATGTCGTCGGCGGCGATGGCGAGGTCGCACACGTTGATGAGCGTGGCGCCGCCGCCCAGCGCCGTGCCGTTGACGGCGGCGATGAAGACCGCGCTGTGCGCGCGGATCGCCACGTTCACGTCGACCCATTCCCCCGACGCGCTGAAATCGCCTTTCTCAAGGTCGGCCGCGCGTTCCTTCAGGTCGATGCCGGCGCAGAACGATTGCCCGACCCCGGTCAGCACGACGGCCGGATAGCGGCCGCGCGCGTGGTCGAGCGCGCTCATCAGGCCGCGGCGGCAGGCGCGGTCGACGGCATTGCGCTTGTCTTCGCGGTCGATGACGATGATGGCGTAGGCGCCGCGGTCGAGCAGGCGGATGTTGTTCCAGGCGAGGTCTTCGCCGGGCTGGCGAGGCTCGCTCATTCTTCCTCCGCCGGCACGAAGATCGGCACGTTGGCGTTGCCGCGCTTCTCGAACGCCAGCGAGACGCGCTGGCCGATATGGATGCCGTCGTTGGGCGCGGCGATGTTGGACTGGATGGAAAAGCCCTCGTCCATCCTGACGATCGCCACGTTGTACGGGAGTCGGTCGGCGAAGCCGGCGAAGTATTTCTGGTGGAACACCACCCACGACATCACGGTGCCCTTGCCGGCGCTGTCGATCCACTCCCACCCGGCCCGCAGGTCGAACGGGCTGACCGGCGACGGCGGCCACCACGTCTTGCCGGTGGCCTTGCAGCGCTGGACGATCAGCCGGCCTTCGGCGCACGCGTCCCAGAACGGCTTGTTCCAGACGTCGATGGCAGGCTGGGGCATGGCCGCGGTATCCGTGCCGGCCGGCACGCGCGCGCCGCCGTATGCGCTGGAGCTGGAAACGTCTGCCATACGTCAATCCTTGCGAAAAATGATGGAAGTGGCGATCGGCGCGGCGCAGGTGTACTGGATCGCCTTGGCGTCCGGAATCTGGCGTTCGCCGCAGTCGCCGCGCAGTTGCAGCGCGGCCTCGGCGATCAGGCCCCAGCCCTGCATATAGCTGTCCGACAGGTGGCCGCCGTTGGTGTTGGTGGGCCAGCGGCCGCGGCCGAGCTGCAGCGTGCCGTCCTTGACGAACTCGGCCGCGCCGCCCGGCTCGCAGAAGCCCAGGCCGTCCAGCGTGAACAGGACGGTAGGAGAAAAGTTGTCGTAGATCATCAGGCCGTCGAGCTCGTCGCGGCCGATGCCGGCGCGCTCGTAGACTTCGCCGGCGATCTGGCTCAGCGCCGGATACCAGTAGTCCAGCCGCGGCAGCGCGTCGTCGAACGAGTCGCGCCGCGCGTAGCCCGAGATGTACACGGGCGGCTTCTTCATGTCCTTGGCGCGTTCCGGCGAGGTGATGATCATCGCGATGCCGCCGTCGTTGATCTGGCAGTAGTCCAGCAGCCGCAGCGGCTCGCAGATCGGCCGCGCGTTGGCGTGGTCTTCCAGCGTGATCGGCTTGCGCATCAGCGCGCCGGGATTGAGGCTGGCATGGTGCCGGAACGCGGTGGCCACGTGGCCCAGCGCGTCGGTGCCCACGCCGTACTGGTGCATGTAGGCGCGGTACATCATCGCGTGCGTGGCGCCGGGCGAGGTCATGCCCCAGGGGTTGCCCAGGCCGCCCTCGCCGCCGCCGTAGTACATGCGGTTGGAGCGGCCGTTGTTGCCGTAGACCAGCGCCACCGCCTTGGCGGCGCCGGTGGCGACGGCCTGCGCGGCCAGCATCACGGCCACGCCCGAAAAGCGCCCGGCGATGTCGATCGGCATGCAGAAGCTCGGGTTCATGCCGGTCATCAGCCCGAACCGCTCGTAGGATGGAATGCGGCCCACCAGCAGGCCGTCGATGTCGTCCTTGCCGAGGCCGGCGTCGTCCAGCGCCATGGCCAGCGCATCGGCGCCCAGGCCGTAGCTATCGCTTTGCGGGAACGACCCGGTGGGCGTGACGCCCACGCCCACGATGCAGGCCTTGTCCCGCATGTCCCATTTCTTCATTGTCTCTCCGTGTTCGCGTTCGGCGGCGCCGCCGCGAAAGCGGCTGCCACCCCTGCCTGCGCCCGGCCGCGGCCGGCGCGATGGCACCTTGGCACTTTAGATAGTCGGCGCCCGTTATGTAAGGCGTTTGCAGTCCATACTTTGATGAGCCCGATTCACAATTCATGCGGGAACGTTGAGCGCGCCCCTTACGTCGGGCAAGGCGCGGAACGATGCCAGGCCGCGCGCCAGCGCCTGCGCCTGGCCAGCGGTCAGCACGCCGTCGCAGCAATCCATGAACTTCGCCTGCCGGTCGGCATCCGACAGCGGCCATTCGGACGAGCCCGGCGTGCGGTCCACGCGCATGGAACAGGTCTTGCCGCCGGCCCGCACCTCCACGTCGGTGAAGCCCTTCAGGCTGCTGAGGATGCCGTCGGCCGCCACCGGGTAGCGCTCCACCCGGGCCATCAGCGCCTGTGCGGCGGGCCGCATGACCATCTCGTCGGTGAACGAGCCCAGCGCCACCTTGCCGTCCAGCAGCAGCGCCGCCAGCACGTACTCGACGCTGAACTTGCCCTGCAGCCCGGTGCGCGGCGCCTTGTACCTGAGCGGCCCTTCGGTGCCCGGCGGAAAGCCGATGCGGATCCGTTCGACGTCGGCCGCCGCGAAACCGTGTTCGGCCTGCAGCGTCCGCACGCCGGCGATGGCGCGATGGGTGGCATAGCAGCACGGCCACTGCTTGACCAGCAGCCCGGGCGACGCCAGTTCCCACGAACTGCCCAGCGATTGAAGGTCGACCAGAGCGCCGTCGGCCGCGCCGCCGTACACCGCGATGACGTTCTGCGGGCCGTCGAAGATGTCGGCGTCGGCCGTCATGCCGGCCGCCGCCAGCCGGGCCACGTGCACGCCCGCGCGGGCGGCGTGGCCCGCATGGAAGGGCTTGCCCATCGAGCCGAAGTTGCGCGACAGCCCGCCCACCAGGCTGCCGGCCAGGCCGAAGGCATGGCGCTGCCGCCGCGCATCCAGCCCGAGCAGCCGCCCGGCGGCGGCGGCCGCGCCGAAGATGCCGATCGTGGAGGTGGTGTGCCAGCCCGACAGGTAATGGCCGGGCCCGAGCGCCGGCGTCAGCCGCCGGGCCACCTCCAGGCCGACCGCATAGGCCGCCAGCACTTCGCGCCCGGCGGCGCGCGCGGCCTCGCCGGCGGCCAGCGCGGCCGGAAGCATGCTACAACTCGGATGAGCCCGCATATTGGACGAAGAGTCGTCGAAATCGAGCGCATGCGACTGCACGGCATTGATGAACGCGGCATCCTCGATGCTGGCCCGGTCCGGGCTGCCCCATACCGCGGCGCCGCCCTGCGCACCGCCGGGCGCCACCTCCCTGGCGATCCGCGCCACCGGTTCGGCCGAACCGGCCACCGCGCAACCCGCCAGGTCGGCAAGCGCGCGCTCGGCGCCGCCCATGGCCGCTTCGGGAATCCCGGACGTCGGAAAGCCGACCGCGAATTCCGCCAGGCGCTCTGTAATCATCACTCCCTCCTCCTTCGAACCCATGTGCCGTACGCGTGCCGCGCGCGCCGCGGACGGCGGCCGGACATCCATAACGCCAGGAGACAATCGTGCGCGACCTCAACAACCTGACCGTCTTCCTCCAGGTGGCGGAACTCAAGAGCTACACCCAGGCCGCCCGGCGGCTGGGGCTGACCTCCTCGGCCGTCAGCAAATGCATCACGCGCATCGAATCCGAACTCAACGCCACGCTGTTCGTGCGCAACACGCGGCACGTCTACCTGACCAACGACGGCGCCGACTTCTACGAGCGGTGCAAGCTGATCCTGGGCCAGCTGGAGGAAGCCGAACTCTCGCTCAAGCGCAGCCGCAACGACTACAGCGGCACCCTGCGCATCCAGATGCCGATGGGCTTCGGCCGCAAGGTGGTGTTTCCCAAACTGCCCGTGTTCCGCTCGCGCTATCCCGAGATCGAGCTCGACATCGAAATGAGCAACCGCATCGTCGACATGGTCTACGAGCGCATCGACGTCTGCGTCGTCTCGGGGCCGGTGACCGACGAACGGCTGGTGGCCAGGAAGCTGTGCGACGTCCAGCACGTGGCCTGCGCCTCGCCCGCCTACCTGGCCCGGCACGGCGAGCCCCAGACGCCCGACGACCTGGAACACCACCACTGCATGGCCTTCATGATCACCAACCCCAACACCTTCCGCGAATGGAAGTTCACCTACAACGGCCGCACCTTCAGCAAGCGCCTGTCGGGCAAGCTCAACATGAACCAGGGCGAATCGCTGCTCGAGGCCGCGATCAACGGCGAAGGCATCGCGATGCTGAACACCTATTTCCTGGGCGACGCGGTCCAGCGCGGGCTGGTGAAAATCATCCTGAAGGACTGGATCGCCAAGGGCCCGCATCTGTCGATCGCCTATCTTCCCAATCGCAAGCTGTCTCCCAAGGTGCGGGCGTTCATCGATTTCCTGATCGAGATCGCGCCAGGTTCCGCCAACTTCGCGCTGCAATAGGCCGCCGCCGCGCCGTCAGGCCGCGGCCGCCCGGATGACGCCTTTTTCCTCCAGCGCCGCGATCTCGTCGGCCGAAAATCCGTAGCGCGCCAGCACCGCCCGCGTATCGGCGCCCAGCGCGGGCGCAAGATTCCGCACCGCCATGTCGTGGCCGCCGAGCCGGAACGGCAGCTTCGGCGCCTTGCCGACGACCCCGTTGGGCAGCGGCACGTCCACCAGCTGGCCCGACTGCGCCAGGTGCTCGTCGGCGCCCAGTTCGTCGGGCCGGTTGACCGGCGCAAACGGGATCTTCGCGGCGCGCAGCCTGGCGGCGGCCTCCTGTTTGGTGAAGCCGCCGACCAGTCCGGCCAGCGCCTCGTACAGCGCGGGGCGGTTGAGCCGGCGCGACGCTTCGTCGGCAAAGCGCGGATCGTCGTGCAGCGCGGCCAGGCCGAACTCCGCGCAGAAGCGGTCCCAATGCGCGTCGGAGACGATGCCGATGAAGACCTGGCTGCCGTCGGCCGTGTCGAACAGGCGATAGACGCTGAAGCCCATGCGCGTGTCCTGGCGGACCACGGAAATCGGCACCGAGGGCTCGCCGCTGTACTGGGCCGCGCCCATCCACTGGGCCACGAAATAGGCGCAGGTTTCGTACAGGCCGGTGGTGACGTGGCGCCCGCGGCCGCCGTTGGCATTGCGGCTGAACAGCGCCGCCAGCACGCCGATCACGCCGTAGGCCGCGGCGGCGTTGTCGGTGAGCGAGGCGCCGGCGCGCATCGGCTTGCCCGGCAACCCGGTCATGAAGGCCAGGCCGCCCGCCATCTGGGCCAGTTCGTCCAGCATCGGCAGCGCTTCCGACGGCCCGGGCAGGAAGCCCTTGATGGACAGCCACACCAGGCCCGGATTCAGTTCCGACACCACCGGATAGCCGATGCCCAGGCGGTCGACGGCCTGGTAGGCGAAATTGTCGACCACCACGTCGGCCGAGGCCGCCATCCGCAGGAAGACCTCGCGCCCCTCGCCCTTCAGGTCGAGCGCCACGCTCTGCTTGTTCCGGTTGAGGAAGTGGAACATGGCGGCGATGCTGCCGGGCATGTTGCGCGCCTGGTCGCCGCCGCCCACCGATTCGATCTTGATCACTTCCGCGCCGAGCTCGGCCAGGATCTGGCCGGCGGTGGGGCCGGCCACGATGTGCCCGAGTTCGAGCACGGTAATGCCTTGCAAGGGTGCGCCGCTATGGCTCATGTCCGCTCTTCCCGCGTTGCCTCTGGCGCGCCGCCGGCGCCCGCGCCCGGCTGCCCGAGGAAGCGGAGCAGCGCGGCGTTGAACGCCTCGGCCTGTTCGTACTGGACCCAGTGGCCGCCGTCTTCGATGATCTGCACGCCGTCCAGGCGCAGGTTCGGCACGCGCGCCAGCAGGTCGTCGAAACGATCGCGATAGGCGAAGTCCTGCCGTCCCCAGATGCCGAACGCGCGGCAGCGCCGCGCCGCGGCCAGCATGAGGTTGACGTCGGTGCGGGCCAGCTTGCGGTTCTTGTTGCGGTCGCGCGGCGCCACGGTTTCCTGTATGGTTAGCGCGAGCTCGTCGATCGACGTAGGATCGGCCAGCATCATCTGCAGCAGGTTGTGGCGCAGCACGGCGCGGCGCTCGTCGCGGCCGGCAACGCCGCGCAGCGACCGCAGATCGGGCATGCCCGCGAATAGCCCCAGCGACGACGCGCTGACCAGCACCAGCGCCTTCAGGGCGGGCGGGCCCTTGGCCGCCACGAACGACGCCACCATGCTGCCGAAGGAAAAGCCCACCAGGTCGAACGGCTCCTGGCCGAGGATCGAGGCGATGCCGCGCTCCACATAAGGCGCGATCGAATCGGCGTCGAGCCCCTCGCGCGGCAGGTCGGAATCGCCGAAGCCCGGCATGTCGGGGGCCAGCACCGTGAAGCGCCCGGCCAGCGCCTCGATGTTGCGCGCCCAGTGCATCCAGCCGCCGGCGCCGCCGTGCAGCAGCACCACCGCCGGACCGCTTCCCCAGCGCCGCCAGGCGAAGCGCATGCCGTCTTCCACCTGCTGGATCTTCTCGGCCCGCGCGTCCAGGCCGGCCAGATATGCCTCGGATGAGGTCTGCGTCATCTGCGTTTCCCCGTCCTCAGGCCTGCGCCGGCAGCGGCTGCGCCATGCCCAGCCGCACCGGCCCGGCCTGGCCGAACAGGAAGCCGGAGATCGTGAGCCGGTGATCGTAGGTGGAACCGCCGCGCATGCTCCATGCGGCCACCCGGCGGTACCAGAGGTTGATGTCGAATTCGGCGATGAAGCCGATGCCGCCGTGCATCTGCTGGCAGCCGCGCACCACGGCCAGGCATTTCTCGTTGGCGAACGACTTGGCCTGCGCGATCTCGACCCGGGCCGGCAGGCCCTGGCCCAGCAGCCACAGCGCCTCGCGGTTGAGCAGCTGGCAGCCGTCGACCGCGTTGAGCATGTCGGCGGCCAGGTGCTGGATGGCCTGGAAGGCGCCGATGGGCTGGCCGAAGGCGTCGCGCTGCGATACGTAGGCGGCCGACATTTCCATCGCGTGGCGCGCCGCGCCTTCCATCATGCAGGCGCTCAGCACGGCGATGTAGTCCATCATCGCCGCCACGGCGGCCGCGCCGCCGGGCACGCGCGCTTCGGCCGGCACGCGCACCGCGCGGAAGTGGACCGTCTCCTGCTCGTCGTTGGCCAGCGTGGTCAGGCGCTCGGCCACGATGCCGGGCGCTTCCGGATCGACGACGAACAGGTCGCACTGCCCCGGGCTGCCGGCGCGCGCGGCGGCCACCAGGCATTTGCCGGAACCACGGAAATGGTCGACGAAATACTTGCTGCCTTCCAGCACATAGCCGCCGCCGTCCTCGCGGGCAGTCAGCTCGAAGGCGGCGGCGTCCCAGCGGCCGCTGCGTTCGAGCAGCGCGCAGCTCACCAGCAGGCTGCCGCCCACGATCCGCGGCACCAGCTCGCGCTGTGGCCCGGCGCCGTGGCCGGCCAGCACCAGCGCAGCCACCATGTTGGAGAGAATGGGCAGCGGCGCGATGTAGCGGCCGGCCTCCTCCAGCACCAGGCCGGCGTAGCCCACCGGCAGCCCCTGGCCGCCCAGCGTGTCGGGCACCGACAGGCCCATCCAGCCCAGTTCGCAGAAACGCTTCCACAGTTCGGTCGAGTAGCGCGGATCGCGCTTTTCGGCGTCGCGCGCGGCGCGCGGGCCGCATTCGGCCTGCAGGAATTCGCCGGCCGAACGCTTGATCAGGGTTTCCTGCTCATCCAGCAATACATCCATGTCTTTCCTTCCGTCGATTCTGTGTGGTGCCGGTCAGCCAGGCCGCCGCCCGGGCCGCGGCATGCCGAGCCCTTTGCGCGCGATCTGGTCGCGCATGACCTGGATGCTGCCGTGGTTCACGGTGGACTGGAACGCGCCCAGCAGGTTGTGCGCGAACACGCCGGACTGCACCGCATGGGCCGAGCCGTTCATCAGCTGGGCATAGGGGCCGAGGATCTGGCTGATGGCCTCGGTGGCCCGCACGCCGTGCTCCGGCCCGGTCACCTTCTCGCCCGCGCCTTCGTAGGCGAACTGGCCGCCGCGCGCCTCGATCGACATGCTGCGCATCGTCATCAGCCGGCACATCTGGGCCTCGGTCCACAGGTCGGCCACCTTGTCGCGCACGCGCGGATCACCGCGCCGCTCGGCCGCGCCGGGTCCGTCGCCGTTCAGGTAGTTGACGATGTCCTCGGTGCGCCGGACGGAGGCCAGGTAGCGCCAGGAACCGACACGGTCCAGGTTGAGCCCGCGCTGCGTCACGTTCCAGCCGTCGCCCTCCTCGCCCAGCAGGCAGCTGGCCGGCACCTCGACGTTGTCGAAGAACACCTCGTTGGTGCGCGGCTCGGCATAGGTGGTGTTGACCGGCGCGCGCGGGTCGTTCTGGATGGTCCACAGCGGCCGCACCGTGATGCCCGGCGTCGACATCGGGATCAGCAGCACCGACAGCCCGGCCTGGCGGCGCGATTCCGGATCGGTACGCGCCAGCAGGAAGATGTGGGTGGCGTTCTGCGCGTTGGTCGTATAGATCTTCTGGCCGTTGACCACGTACTTGTCGCCCTGGCGGGTGGCGCGGCAGCGCAGGCCGGCCAGGTCGGTGCCGCAGTGCGGCTCGCTGAAGCCCAGGCAGAAACTGATCTTCAGCCGCATGGCGTCGGGCAGGTACCTGCGCTTCTGCTCGTCGGTGCCCGAGGCCAGGATGGCCGGCGCGCCGCTGCCGCCGCCGCCGACCCGCATGTCGCAGGCGCGCAGGAACTCTTCTTCCACGATGTACTGGGCGATGCGGGTGCCGCCCTGGCCGCCGTATTCGCGCGGCCAGCTGATCGCCAGCCAGCCGCGCGCGCAGATCTCCTCCTGCAGCCGCGTCAGGTGCGGCCCCTTGCCCTTGCCCGCGTGCGCGTCGGCGAGCTCGCGGCGGATCTCGTCGGTGATGTTTTCCTTGATGAAGGCCTGCACCTCGCGCCGCAGGCCTTCCTCTTCCTCGGTATACGCAAAATTCATCGATTGCCGTCCGTGATCGAAATCCGCCGCTGGCGGTCGGTGGTCCTTGCGATCAATCCAGGGAGATGTTGCGTTCCCGGATGATCTTGCCCCAGGTGTCCTTGGCCCGCTGGTTGATGGCCGCGTACTCTTCGGGGGTGTTGGGCGCAGCCGGCTCATAGCCTTCGGTGACGAGCCGCTTGCGGAATTCCGGATTCGCCAGCGCTTCGTTGAGCGCCTTGTTCAGGCGCTTGACGATCGGCGCCGGGGTCTTGGCCAGCGCCACCAGGCCCACCCGCAGCGTAGACTCGAAGCCGGGCGCGCCGCTTTCGGCCACCGTGGGCACGTCCGGAATCGCGGCCTGGCGCTTGAGCGTGACGGCGGCGATCGGGATCAGCTTGCCGGCCTTGATGTGCGGCACCGCGATCGCGGTGGTGCCGAAATACACCTGCACGGTATTGCCCAGCACCGCCAGCAGCGCGTCGCCGCCGCCCTTGAAATTGATGGACTGCATCTTCACGCCGAAGGCCTGCATGAACATCTCGCCAGCCAGGTCGCCGTTGCCGCCGCGGCCGGGCGAGGAATAGTTCAGCTCGCCCGGATGGGCCTTGGCATAGGCGATGAATTCCTTGATGTTCCTGGCCGGCACGGCGGGATTGATGGCCATCATCTGCGGCACTTCGGCCACCAGCCCGATCGGCACGAAATCCTTGTCGGGGTCGTAGCTGAGGTTCTTGTAGAGGAAGCTGTTGAGCACCAGGTTGGCGTCGGTCCCGTACAGGATGGTGTAGCCGTCGGGATCGGCCTTGGCCGCCACCGTGGTGCCGACGATGGCGCTGGCGCCGCCGCGGTTCTCGATCACGATGGGCTGCCCCAGCGATTTGCTCATCACCTCGGCCAGCGCCCGCGCCGCATTATCGGCGCCGCCGCCCGCCACGTAGGGAACGATCAGGCGGATCGGCTTGACCGGATAATCGTCGGCTGCCGACGCGCCGGCGAACGACGCCGCCAGGAAAACTCCGGCCAGCCACGCCAGCGCGGGGCGTGCGAAACCGCCCGGCCGCCGGCCGGTCTTGTTCGGTGCTTCCATTCTTGTCTCCTCAGGGATATTGCATTTATGGGTTGTTGACCAGGGACGGTTTCGCCCTGATTTTGCGATCGCGCATCTGGAAATAGTCGTCGATCACCGCGTAGTCGAAATAACCGCAGCGCGCGATGACCCGCATCGCGGCCGTATCGACCCGTCCGTCCTTGATGAAGCGGTCGTCGATATACACGCCGACCACCTGCCCGATGACCGCCATCCGGTTGGCGCCGTTGCCGGCGAGGTCGGTCAGCTCGAACGAGCTCACCACCCGGCATTCCAACGCCGCCGCCACGCCCTTGACCCGCGGCGGGCGCACCAGGCGCGACGGCTCCCATTCGAGCCCGGCATGCAGGAATTCATTCTCGCCGCGCGGCAGGTCGTCGGAACTGAGCAGCAACTGGTCGCGGAAATCCCAGGTGGCCTGGTTGCAGACGAACTCGCCGGTATCGACCGCATAATCCACCGAATCCTTGCGCCCTTCGCTGGTGAAAATGACCATGCCCGGCCGCTGCGCGATCGCCTGGAAAAAACTGTAGGGCGCGAGATTCAGGTGTCCCTCGCGGCTGACGGTGCTGATCCAGCCGATGGGGCGCGGCGCGACCAGCGCCTTGAATGGATCGTAGGGTAGCGGGGGTTTTTCGCTGGCGTCGTAGAACATTGCAGCCGCATTGCCGTTGCTAAGTGGCGCCAGTTTAAGATCAATCCCCCGGATTATTGATGATCCGTGCGCCCATATATGTTGAACCTCAGGCAACATCCGCGGCCATGCCGCGGCGCCGTGGATTTGTGAACTCCAGTCATCACAGTTTGAATGCGCGAGCCGGTCATCCCGGCCCGGCCGCCGGCTAAAGTGCGGGAGGCGGCACCGCGAAGCCGGTGCCTTTCATGTTTCGCTGTCTTGTTAGCCGGAGCGGCAATGGTACGGAAGCTCAAACTGCTGATCGATGGTCAATGGCTGGATACGCAAAATGCCAGGCCGGTAATCAACCCCGCCACCGGCGAGCCGGAAGCCGAGCTGTCGGTCGCGCGGTCGGAAGACCTGGCCGCCGCCGCCGCGGCCGCGGCCGCCGCGTTCGAGAAATGGAAGCGCGTGTCGGCGCTGGAGCGCGGCAATATGCTGCGCAAATGCGCCGCGCTGATGCGCGAGCGCGCCGCCGCGATCGGCGAACTGATCACCCGCGAAAACGGCAAGACGCTGGCCGAGGCCACGCTGGAAGTGCAATGGGCGGCCGATTATTTCGACTGGTTCGCCGAAGAGGCGCGCCGGGTCTACGGCCGGGTCATCCCGGCGCGCATGCCGGGCGTGCGGCAGATGGTGCTGCGCGAGCCCATCGGCCCGTCGCTGGGGCTGTCGCCATGGAACTGGCCGGTGATGACCGCCACCCGCAAGCTGGCGCCGGCGCTGGCGGCCGGCTGCACGGTCATCCTCAAGCCGGCCGAGGAAACGCCGTCGGGGCCGGTGGAGCTGGTGAAGCTGCTGGTGGAGGCCGGCGTGCCGGCCGGCGCGGTGAACGTGGTGTACGGCGATCCGGCCCACATCTCCAGCGAGTTGATCGCCTCCAAAGAGATCCGCAAGGTCTCGTTCACCGGTTCGGTGCCGGTGGGGCGCCACCTGGCCGCGCTGGCCGGCCAGCACCTCAAGCGCATCACGCTGGAACTGGGCGGCCACGCGCCGGTGCTGGTGTTCGACGACGCCGACGTGGCCGATGCCGTGGCCAAGCTGGCCACCTTCAAGTTCCGCACCTCCGGCCAGGTATGCAGCTGCCCCAGCCGCTTCTTCGTGCAAGAAGGCGTGTACGACGAATTCGTCGAGCGCTTCCGCCAGGCCTGCGCCCGCCAGGTGGTCGGCAACGGCCTGGACACGCAGAGCACGATGGGGCCGCTGACCAGCGAGCGGCGCCTGCACGCGGTCTCGGCCTTCGTCGACAACGCCGTCGCGCAGGGCGCGCAGCTGCTGCACGGCGGCAAGCGGCTGGGCGCGCGCGGCAACTTCTACGCCCCCACCCTGCTCGGCGACGTGCCGCCGCAGGCGCAGCTGATGCAGGAAGAAACCTTCGGCCCGATCGTGCCGGTGGTGCGCTTCCAGCGCTACGAAGAAGCGATCGCGCTGGCCAACGGCCTGAACCTGGGCCTGTCGGCCTATGCCTTCACCGCCTCGCTGGCCACGGCCCAGCGGCTGAGCGAAGACATCCAGAGCGGCATGGTCGGCATCAACAGCATGGCGGTATCGATCGCCGAGGCGCCGTTCGGCGGCATCAAGGACAGCGGCCAGGGACACGAGGGCGGCCAGGAAGGCCTCGAAGGCTATCTGAACACCAAGTTCGTTTCACAAGCCGGCTGAAGGCGGCGGAGACTCGCATGCAAACTTCTTCCAAGGTCCCGTTCGTGCTGATGCGCGGCGGCACGAGCAAGGGCATATTCCTGCGCGAGGAACACGTGCCGGCCGACCGCGACCGGCTGACCGCCTTCACGCTCGACCTGATGGGCAGCCCCGACAAACGGCAGATCGACGGCCTGGGCGGCGCCGACAAGCTGACCAGCAAGCTGGCGGTGATCGGCAAGCCGCGCATTCCCGGCACCGACCTGACCTATCTGTTCGGCCAGGTCGGCATCCTGGCGGCCGAGGTCGACTACAAGCCGAACTGCGGCAACCTCACCTCGGGGGTGGCGATGTACGCGCTGCAGGAAGGCATCGTGCCGAGCAGCGAAGGATGGAACCGGGTCAGGATCCACAATCTGAACACCGACAAGATCATCAACGCCGACATCCTGGTGCGCGACGGCGAACCGGTGGTCGAAGGCGAGCTGGCGATCGGCGGCGTGCCCGGCACCGGCTCGCCGATCGGGCTGGACTTCAGCGCCGCCGCCGGTGCCATCACCGGCAAGCTGCTGCCGCTGGGCGGCGTGACGTCGACCTTGCAGGTGGACGGCTATCCCGACATCGAAGTCTCGGTGGTCGATTGCGCCAACCTGGTCATCTTCTGCCGCGCCGCGGACCTCGGCATGCGCGGCACCGAACTGCCGGCCGAGATCGACGCGAACCCGGCGCTGGTGGCGCACATCGACGCCATCCGCGGCACGGTGGCGCGCCGCGTGGGCATGGGCGAATACTGGGCCTCGCGCAAGGCGCCGGCGCTGCCGATGCTGTGGACCGTCCAGCGGCCGACCTCGTACACGGCGCAGAACGGCGCGCCGATCGACGCCGCCGCGATCGACCTGGTATGCCGCTCCTACGCCACCGGCACCACCCACCAGGCCGTGCCGGTGACCGCCACATCGTGTGCGGGCGTGGCCGCCAGCCTGCCCGGCAGCATTCCCAACCAGCTGCTGGGGCGCGGCAACCGCGGCAACGGGCTGATCGAGATCGGCCATCCGTCGGGCGTCATCAAGGTGGAAGGCGCGGTCGAAGCGGGCGCCGGCGGCGAGCCGTTCGCGGTTCGCACGGCCAAGATATTCCGCACCGCGCGTCGGCTGGCCGACGGCACGGCGTATCTGCACCGGCCGCACGGATGACGCACGGCCGCGGGCGTGTGACGCCCCGGCCGGCGGCTTCCGCTCAAAGCGACGGAATACGGACGTGCAGCACGGCCGACCGACCGCCGGCCACCGCATCCAGGCAGCGGCGCACCGCGGCATCGATATTGGCCGGATCGCGCAACAGTTCGCCATGGGCGCCGGCGGACGCCGCCAAGCCGGCGAAATCCGTCTCCGGCGGCAGCAGCGAGGCGAACTCGCCGCTGCCCTGCGCCACGCCGTCCGGATACATGCGGACCGTGGCCTCCTTGACCGCCGCCCAGCCGCTGTTGTCGAGCACCACGGTGAAGATCGGCAGGCCGTACTGGCGCGCCACGGCCAGCGCCGAACTCGGATTGCAGAAGTAATAGGAGCCGTCGCCCACGATCTGCACCACGGTGCGTTCCGGCTGCGCCAGCTTGCAGCCCAGCGCCATGCCGGCCGAAAAGCCCAGCCCGCCGCCGGCCAGGCCGATCAGCGCGCCGGTATCGGAAAACCGCATCTGTTCCAGCACCGCCGGCGTATTGCGGATGGCTTCGTTGACCACGATCGCATCGGGCCCGAGCATGCGGGCGATCGCCGCGCACAGCGCGTGCGGCTCGATGCGGTCATGCTCGCCGGGATCGGCGGCCTTGTCGCGGGCTGCCTGCAAGCCGCGCCGGTGCTCCAGCCGGAAGGCCTCGACGCGGGCGGCCGCGCGCGAGCGGAAATCCGCCGTCGCCCTGGCCTGCAGTTCGTCCAGCAATTGCCGCAGGAAGGCGGCGCTGTCGGCCTCGAAACGCTGGTCGGCGGGAAAATCCCACATCGGGATGTCGCGCTTGACGGCATCGACGTCGACCTGGACCCAATAGGTATCCGGATCCGGCGCCGCCGCCTGCGGGATCCACGGCACGTCGACGTCGACCAGGAAGCCCAGATCGGTACCGGCCAGGTGCTTCGCGCTCTGGTAGCCCGCGAAACACGGGCTTTCGCGCGCGATGTTGAGATGGATGGGGCTGAATTCGCAGACCCGGATGCCGGCGAATTCGGCCAGCTCGCGCAGCGCCCGCGCGGCGGCCGGATTGCGGCCCGCGTACGAGGTGATCAGCAGCGGGTTGCGTGCTTCGAGCAGGCGGCCGGCGATGTCTGCGATCGCCGCCGCCGGCAGCCCCGCGGCCCGCACCGGGCGGCTGCGCGCGGGCGCGGCGGCGGCCTCGCAGCTAGCCGCCAGGATCTCGCGCGGCAGCATCAGGTAGACGGGCCCCTGCGGATCGCTCTGGGCCACGGTAAGGGCGCGGGCGACGACGTCCTTGGCGACCACCGGCGACTGCAGCGTGTATTCCCATTTCACGTAGGGCCGCACCACGCTGGCCTGGTCGAACGGCTCCTGGATGAAATGCACATAAGTGTCGCGCGACCCCGGCAGTTCGCCCCGCAGCGTGAACGGCGCGCGGCCGGCGATCAGCAGGATGGGCAGGCGCGCCCGCGCCAGGTTGTGCAGCCCCATCGACGCGTTGGCCGTGCCCGCGTCCACGTGCACCAATACGGCCTGGGCGCGGCCGGTGGCCTGCGCATAGCCGCCGGCCATGTGGATGGCCGTGTTCTCGTGGGGGCACAGCACGATCCGGGGATGGCGGCGCCCTTCGCGCTTCCAGCGGGCGATCTCCTCGACCAGGGGCGCGTGGTCGGTGCCGAGATTGCAGAACAGGTATTCGACGCCCAGCTCCATCAGGCCTTCCAGCAGGAGGCAGGAGGCGCTTCGAACGGCGGTATCGGGCATGGCTTCCTTCATTGTTCGAAATAGTAGTGCTTGGTGGCCAGGAAATCGTTCAGCCCTTCCACCCCGTGCAGGCGGCCGTATCCGCTGGCGTGGTGGCCGCCGGTTTCCGCCTCGGGGAACAGCTTGTTGTGGGCGTTGGCCCATACCGTTCCGAAGCGCAGCCGGCCGGCCACGCGCCGGGCCTTGAGCGCGTCGCGCGTCCATACGCTGGCGGCCAGGCCGTATGACGTGGCATTGGCGCGCCGGAGCGCGTCGGCCTCGTCGGCGAAGCGCTCGATCACCAGCAGCGGGCCGAACAATTCTTCCTGCACGAAACGGCTCTGCAAATCTTCCACCTCGACCAGGCTCGGTTCGATGAAGGCGCCGCGGGCCAGCGCGCCGCCCGGCACGCGTCCGCGCACCAGCACGCGTTCCGAACGCTCGGCCTGGGCCACCAGCGCGTCGATGCGGTCCCGGTTGCGCACGTCGATCAAGCTGCCCATGCCGGACGCGGGATCCATGCCGGGGCCGACGCGCACCGCGCGCAGCGCCGCGGCCAGCCGCGGAGCGAAGCTATCGTAGACGGAATCCTGCACCAGCACCCGCGACAGCGCGGTGCATTGCTGCCCGGCCAGGATCAGGGCGCCGGCGGCCACGCCGGCCACCGTGGCGTCGAGGTCGCAATCGTCGAACACGATGCCGGGCGCCTTGCCGCCCAGTTCGAGCGACAGCCGCGCCAAGGTCTGCGAGGCAGCGGCGGCGATCGACTTGCCGACCGCGGTCGAGCCGGTGAAGCTGATGACGTCGACCTGCGGCGACGCGCACAGGGCGCGGGCGGCGTCGGCGCCCGACTCGACCACGACGTTGACGATGCCCGGCGCGACGCGCGTGTCTTCGAACAAGGCCTCCAGCACCAGCCGGGTGACCCATGCCGTCTGGCTGGCGGGCTTGACGATCGACGCGCAGCCGGCCGCCATGGCCGGCGCCAGCGAACGGATCAGCAGCGTGACCGGGCCGTTCCACGGCACGATCGCCACCGCCACGCCTGCCGGCTCGCGTTCGAGCGAAGAGAAGCAGCCCGGCTCGACTTCCAGCACGCGGCCGAACAGATTGCGCGCCAGGCCCGCGTAATAGTGCAGCTCCGATACGCCCGCCGCCACCTCCGCCCGCGCCTCGCGGCGCAGCTTGCCGTTGAGGCGCACCAGCGCATCGGCCACCCGGTCGGCGCGTGCCTCCAGCCGCTGGGCGAACCCGGTCAGCACCTCGGCGCGCAGCCGCGGGCTGTGAGCCCATGCCGTGGCCGCGAAAGCGCGGCTCGCCGCGTCGACCGCGGCGCAGGCCTCGGCCGCGCCGCCTTCGGCGAACCGCGCGGCGGGCTCGCCGGTGGCCGGGTCGACGGCGATGCCGAAGCGGCCCGGGCCGTCGATGGCCGACAGCCAGCGGCCGTTTATGTAGTGCTCTGCAGTGTCCATATCGTGTCGTTTCTGTGATGATCGGAATGGGGCGGCCATGGGCGGGGAACACTGCCTGGCGCGGCCTCCTGTCGCCGCGCGACGTCCTCCCCCGGGCAGGAGAGCGCTTCCCTTCGGGCGGCCGAACGGCAAGCGCTCATGCCGCCGCAAATGCCTTCAGGTCGAAGTCGGCGCGCGCCAGGTGTTCGCGTGTCGGCGCGCGCCCGCTGGCCAGCAGCCGGCGGGCCGCCATGTGGTCGGCCGAGCGGTTGACCGACTCCACGCCCAGCCAGCGGTCCGCCTTGAACAGGTGGACCGAGAACGCGCCGCAGGCCGGCTCGCCATGCACCACCGCGTCGTCGGCGCCTGCCGTCAGGCCGGCGATCTGCAGCCGGATGCCGAACTGGTCGCTCCAGAACCACGGCACCGCCGCGTAATCCTGTGGCCGGCCCGCAAGGCCCGCGGCCACGCAGCGGGCCTGGTCGGCGGCGTTCTGCACGGATTCCAGCCGCACGCGTCCGTCCGCCGAGGCCGCCGCGTAGCGGCATGGAAAACGCGCGCAATCGCCGACCGCCGAGATCGCCGGGTCCGAGGTCCGCAGGCGGGCGTCGACCACGATGCCGTCGGCCACGGCCAGGCCGGCGGCCTCGGCCAGCGCGGTCTGCGGCACGGCGCCGATGCCGACCACGACCAGATCGGCCGCCAGTTCGGTGCCGTCGTCGAGCCGCACCGCCCGCGCGCGCCCGCCTTCGCCCACGATGGCTGCCACCGAACGGCCGAGATGCAGCGACGTCCCGGCACGGCCATGCAACTCGGCCAGGTGAGCCGACACGACCGGCGAGGCCGCCCGCCCGAGCACGCGGGCGGCGACGTCCACGATGCCGGTCCGCACGCCCATCCCGGCCGCGGTGGCCGCGACCTCCAGGCCGATGAAGCCGGCGCCGATCGCCACCAGCGTGCGCGCCGCGGCCAGTTGCCCGCGCATCGACTCGGCTTCCTCGATCGTGCGCAGCGACACCACGCCCCGCAGATCCGCGCCGGGCACCGCGAGCACGCGATGGCGCAGGCCGGTGGCGAGGATGAGATGGCCGTAGCCGATGGCCTCGCCGCCGGCCAGAATCACGCGGCGGCGTTCGCGATCGATCGACTCGGCGCGCTGGCCGAGCCGCAGCTCGATCCGCCGCTGGGCGTACACGTCCGGATGGCGCAAGTGCAGCCCGTCCATGTCGACGCCTGACTTCAGGAAGGCCTTGGACAAGGGTGGCCGCTGGTAGGGAACGGCCGTCTCCTCGCCGATCAGCACGATGCGTCCGCCGAAGCCGGCATCGCGCAGCGCCAGCGCGGCGCCCGCGCCGGCCTGCCCCGCGCCGACCACCACCACGGTATCCGGCGGCGGCGCACTCATACCTGCCGCTCCGGCAGGCGGACGACGAGGCCGTCGAGCTCGGGGCCGATCACCAGCTGGCAGCTGAGCCGGCTGTTCGGCATGCGCGGCTCGGCGGTCGATTCGAGCATTTCGTCTTCCACCGCATTGGGCGCCGGCAACTTGTCCACCGGGCCGGCCTCCACGTAGACGTGACAGGTGGCGCACATGGCCGAGCCGCCGCATTCGGCGACGATGCCGTCGACGCCGTTGGCCACGGCGACCTGCATGACGGAGCGGCCCGCGGGCGCGTCGATTTCCCGCCGCTGGCCGGCGGCGTTCTGGTAGATGATCCTGGTCATGGCATTCCGGCCCGCGTCAGGCGCGCAGGCGCAAAGGCAGTTGCTCGAAACCCCGCAGCGTGTTGTGCATCATGGGGCGCGGCTCGCCGGCCAGCTCGATGCGTTCGACCCGCTCGGCCAGCGCGACCAGCAGCACCTCCACTTCCAGCCGGGCGATCATCTGGCCCACGCAGCCGTGGATGCCGCCGCCGAAGGCCAGGTGGCCCGCGGTCGAACGGCCGATGTCGAAGCGGCCGGGCTCCGGCCAGACGTCGGGATCGTGGTTGGCCGCGCCCATCGATAGCAAGACTTTTTCGCCCGCCGGGATGCCGACGCCGCCGACCCGCACGTCGCGCGTGGTGGTGCGGAAGAAGGTCTGGAACGGCGAACAGTACCGCAGCACTTCCTCGAAGGCCTGGCGCGCCAGCGAGGGCTCGGCCCGCAGGCGGTCCCATTGCTCCGGGTGCAGGGCGAAACAATGTGCGGCCAGGCCGATCCCGTTGGCCGTGGTATCGATGCCGGCCGACAGGAAAGAGCGGACCAGCGTGGCCGCCTGCTCGGGCGTGAACACGCCCTCGTCCACCGCGGTGTAGATGGCCGTGCCCAGGCCGTCCTCGCTCAGGTTCTCGCGCTGGCAGGCTTCCCACACCCAGCCGGCCACCGCCTCGGCATTGCGCATCGCGTTCTCGTACAGGGCGTTGCGCGGCCCCATGCCGTTGAACACCATGTTGCCGTAGGCCACCAGGTTCTCGCGGCCGTCTGCGCGCAGCCCCACCGCATCGGCGAACACCTTCAGCGGAAAGGCCTCGCCCATCTGCTTGGCGCCGTCGAACGTGCCCAGCGCCACCAGGCGGTCCACCAGCTCGCGGGCCTGCGCCTCGAAGCGCTGGCGCAGATCGCGCAGCACCTTGGGCGACAGCGTGCGGCTGATGATGGCGCGGTTGCGGGTGTGCTCCGGCGGGTCGGTTTCCAGCACCATGCTGGGCGGCCGCCACGGCGGCTCCTTGCGGAAATTGCTCAGGCCCACGCCGGCCCCGGAGCAGAAGGTGGCCGGATCGCCCAGGATGGCGCGCACGACGGCGTGCCGCCCGGCCGCGAAGCACTGGTAGCGCGGCAGATAGGCCACCGGCCCCGCCTCGCGCAGTTGCGCGTAATGGGGATGAGGGTCCAGCAGATAGGCCTCGCCGAACGGGTCGATGTCCACCGGCGCCGCCGCGCTGCCGCCTTCTCCGAATTCAATCATGACTGTCTCCTTCATCCGGCCGCCGGCTCAATGCATGACCACGCCGCCGTCCACCACCAGCGTCTGGCCCGTCACGAAGGCGCTGTCGTCGCTGGCCAGGTAGAGCAGCGCGCCGACCATGTCCTCGGGCCGGGAGTCGCGCCGGATCGCGCGGCTGGCCACGATGGCCGCGCTGCTCTGCTGCCAGTCGGCGTGTTCCTGCACGCCCTCGCTCATCACCAGCCCCGGCGCGATGGCATTGACGCGGACCTTGGCCTCGGCCGCCTCGCGCGCCAGGCTGCGCGTCAGGGCGACGATGGCGCCCTTCGAGGCCACGTAGTGCGCCAGGAACGGCGAGCCCTTGAACACGGTGGCCGACGAGATGTTGACGATGCTGCCGCCGCCCGAGGCCGCCATGTACGGCAGGGCCGACTTGGCGACCTGCCACGAGCCGCGCACGTTGACCGCCATCACCCTGTCCCACTCGGCCGGGTCGATGCGGGTGAACGGCTGCATCTTCAATTGCGCGAACAGCGCCGCGTTGTTGACGACGACGTCCAGGCGCCCGAAGCGCTGCTGCGTGGCGGCGACCATCGTCTCGACCGAGTCCGGGTCGGTCACGTCGCAGCGCACGCCGATGGCCTGGCCGCCCGCCGCGCGGATGGCCTCGACCGTATCGTCCGTGGCGGCGACGTCGGAGACGCAGACACCGGCCCCGGCCTGCGCCAGCGCCAGCGCGTAGACGCGGCCGATGCCCTGCGCGCCGCCGGTCACGACGGCCGTCTTTCCATGTAGCCTCTTGCTGTTCGAATCCATGCGAAACATCCTGCGTGCTTGAAGGTTCAACGACGCGCGGCGGCCGTATCCGCGTCCCACTCGACGCGCCCGCCGGCGGCGATCTCGGCGCCGAGGTCGACCTCGCGCTCGCCCGGGATCGCGACCCTGGTGAAAATGTGTTGGTCGTAGGCCATCGGCCGGGTCGCGTCCAGCCCCATCTTGGCGCTGGTGCCGACGCTGTGCGCGGCGGCCTGCGCGCCGGCCTGGCGGCCGACGGTGGTGGACGGATCGAGCAGCGAGCCCTGCGCGCCCGGCACGACCAGCAGGTCGCGGTCGGCCTGAAAGCGCGTGGCGATGGCCCATTCCACCTGCTGCGGCCGGTGGATGTCGATATCGTCGTCGAGCACGACGACGTGCTTGATGTCGTAGTGGGCGCCGAGCGCGGCGCAGATGACGTTGCGCGGCTGGCCCTCGTGCGTCTTGCGGATCTTGACGAACAGGTGGTAGCGCCCCACGCCGCCGGTCGACAGGTGCACGTCGAGCACGTTGGGAAAGCTGCGCTGCAGCTGCGCCAGCAGGGTCGCCTCGCGCGGGATCGCGCCCAGCAGCAGGTGCTCCAGCTCGGCCGGCACGATGGTGTGGTAGAGCGGCGCCCGGCGGTGCGTCACGCAGTCGACCGCGATGACCTCGCGTTCCTCGCGCGCGCTGTAGTAGCGGGGGAACTCGCCGAACGGCCCTTCGGCCGCCCTGACCCCGGGCAGGATGCGCCCTTCGATGACGATCTCGCTGGCGGCCGGAACCCTGACCTCGCTGGTCAGGCACTTGACCATCGGCAGCGGCCTGCCGTGCAGCGCGCCGGCAATGTGGAACTCGTCGAAATCCAGCGGCACGATGGCCTGCGAGGCCAGCAGCGTCAGCGGATCGATGCCGATGACGATGGCGATGTCGAGCGCCTGATCGCGGGATTCCGCTTCCTTGTAGAACTGCCACAGGTGGCGGGGCAGCATGCAGATGCCCAGCCGGTCGGCATCGGTGACCTGGATGCGGTGCATGGACGCGTTCTGCACCCCGGTGGACGGATTGCGCGCCACCACCAGCGCGCCGGTCAGGTAAGGCCCGCTGTCATGCTCGCTGTGCACCGGCACCGGCAGCAGCTCGCGCAGGTCGCGTAGGTCCCGGCCGCGGATGACCACCTGCTGGCAGGGCGCCTCGTCCTGCCCTACCTCGCGCCACGGCAGCGGCCTGGCGGCGGCCGCCAGGAAATGCGGCAGCAGCTCCGACTGCGACACGCCCATGGCCTCGGCGATCCAGGCCCGGCTCGACAGGAAGCCGGAGACCACCGGGATGTCCATGCCGCCCGGCCGCGGGAAGTACACCGCCTGCGAGCCGTCCAGTGCCTTGGCCACCGCGGCCAGGCGGTGTTCCAATCCGATCCCTTCCTTCGCCACCGCCAGGCGGCCGGTGGCTTCCAGATGCTGCAGCCACTGGCGAAGATCCGTATATGTCATCGATGCGATTCCATGCTGTGGCCGGCTCCCCGCGCCGGCCTGTTTCTGATTCGTTCCCGCAAGCGCGCCTCGTATTGCGAGCCGCCGGCGGTTCAGTCGACGCGGATGCCGTTTCTTTCGATCACGCCCTTCCACAACGCCAGCTGGCCGTCGATGAAGGTGCGGAACTCGTCCACGCTGCCGCCTTCCGGCGTGACGCCCTGCTTCTGGAACTCTTCGCGGATGTGCGGCAGGCGCAGGATGCGATTGATCTCCCGGTTCAGCTTGGCGACGATGGCCGGCGGAGTGCCGGCCGGCACGACGAATCCGTGCCAGCCCGGCACGTCGATCTTCGGGCCGCCCGCCTCTTCCACGGTCGGCACGTCAGGCATCAGCGGCGAACGCTTGCGGTCCGCCACGGCCAGCGCCCGCAGCTTGCCGGCCTGGATGAAAGGCATGGCATTGGGCAGCAGGTCGAACGACACGTCCAGGCGGCCGCTGGCCAGGTCGGTCAGCGCGGGGCTGCCGCCCTTGTACGGAACGTGGTTGAGCGTGGTGTGGGTCAATTCCTGGAACAGGACCATGGCCAGGTGGTTCGATGCCGCCACGCCGGCCGTGCCGTAGTTGAGCTTGCCCGGGTTGGCCTTGGCCGCGGCCAGCACGTCGGGCACGGTCTTGTACGGCGAGTCGGCATAGGTGGCCAGCACGGTGGCCGAGCGCGCGGCCAGGATCACCGGCGCGAACGCCTTGGCCGTGTCGTACGGCAGGTCGTTGCGCACCCATGGGTTGGTGGCGAAGCCGAAGGCCGCCACCAGCATCGTGTAGCCGTCCGGGGCCGCGCTGGCCACCGCCTGCGTGCCGATGATGGTGGCCGCGCCGGCCTTGTTGTCGACCACCACCGGCTGGCCCCAGGCCTGCTGCAGCTCCTTGCCGACCAGGCGCGCCAGCGTGTCGTTGAAGCCGCCGGGCGGAAATGGCACGACGATGCGGATGGGCTTGCTGGGAAACGCGGTCTCCTGCGCCGCCACCGTCCACGGCAGCGCTGCCAGCACCGCGGCGCCTGCCGCATACCTGCCGAAACGCCTGCGCGATGCGCCGCAGGCGCCGGCCGCGCAAGCTCGCTTGTCTTTCATCTGTCTCCTCCGGTTGGGATGCCGCGTTCTTCGTTTCAGAAACGTCGTGGAGGCGACTTTAGAAGTCCTGGATCCATCAGGTCAAATACTGTCGTATGATGAAAAACATAAATCAGACTGATGGGTAGGGCTCTTATCTCTTATGATCGAATTCAAACATGCGCTTTATTTCATAAGCCTGTACGAAGAAGGTTCGGTCACGCGGGCCGCGCGCCGGCTCAATATCGTGCAGCCCGCGCTGAGCATGCAGCTGGCGAAACTGGAGGCCGAAATCGGCCAGCCCTTGTTCGTGCGCAATGCGCGCGGCGTCCAGCCCACGCCCGAGGCCAAGCGCCTGTACAAGCTGTTCATGCCGGTGCTGGCGGATTTCGCCCATGCGCGCGACCAGGCGGTGCAGAAGAAGGGAGAACTGGTGGGGCACGTGCGGGCCGGCATGGTCGTCACCATCGCCCAGGGCGCGCTGGCCGATACGCTGGCGGCGTTCTCGTCGGCCCATCCCAAGGTCACGGTCGAAGTGGTGGAAGGCTACAGCCACGCGCTGATCGAATCGGTGGCGCGCGGCAAGCTCGACGTCGCCATCGTCAACAAGCCGCGCCGGCCGCCGGCGGTCAACATCCAGCCCATCGTGGAGGAAGAGTTCGTGCTGGTGGCCGGCGCGAACCACGCCGGGCTGCCGGCCGCCATCCCGTTCCGCCAGGCCGCCGGCATGAAAATGGTGCTGCCGACCATGGACCACGGCTTGCGCAGCATCCTGGAAAGCCTGGCGGCCCGCGCCGGGCTCGAATTATTGCCGGCGCTGGAAGTCGATTCCATCAACGCCATCCTGGAACTCGTGGCCGCCACCGATTTCGTCACCCTGCTGCCGCGCAGCGCCGTGGGGCGCAGCATCGCGCGCGGGCAGATCCATGCCCACCGCGTCAAGGAACCGTCGCTTTACCGTGAAGTGATCTGCGCCACGCATCCGAAACACCCGCTGTCGGCCGCGGCCTCGGAACTCGCGCGGGTCATGATCGAACGCGTGCGGGCGGCCGCGCGGCCGGTGCCGAGCCGGCGGCGCGCGGCGGCGGGCCGATGATCCCGATTCCGCAAAAAGCCGCGGCCGAAACCGGCGCAAAAGAAAAGCGCCATCCCCGAGGGGAATGGCGCTTTATCAGATGTCCGGCTGGAGGCGCGTGCCGGAGTCGAGTGCGTGGCGCTACGCAATGGCCTGCAGGAAGCCTTGGTACCAGTTGATCTTGATTTGCTGATCCGGCCGGTTCAACTCTTCGGCCACGTCATTGAACGCAATGTCGCGCAGAGACTCGATCTCGGGAGCATCGCTACGCCGAGCCTCGGCCAGCAATGGCCGGATCTCTTCCATGGAAAGAGCCTGCGCCTTGGCGAAAAGGTCCGCGTACTTCTTAACGTCCATCTCGTTCGGCACGGCCTTGTCGGCCGGTCGTATCGAGAGCGTCATCGCCCCGTAGATCGCCAACAGCACGCCCCCCGCGATCGAGATCCAAGGGGGAATATTGTTGGATATGCCCGCCATTGCGCCGCTGCCGCCAAGCACCGCCAGGAACGTGCCGACGGCTTGGATGCGGCGATACAGGCGTGCCGTCCGTTGCGCCAGTCTTTGCGCGTATCGGATTTCGCCGAGCAACTGCTCTTTTGTCTGTACGGTGCCCACCACATCTGTCATAGGGCCTCCTATCTGCTTGGGGGTGGAGGCGGGGGTGCTGGCGCCGGAATTGGCCTCGGCGGCACGTGCCCCCTCACAGGATGATCTCGCATTATAGACATCCGCCTATCATAAAAATTCAGTCTTGCAACCAATCGGCGGCTTGCCGATGCCGACCTGCCCGCAAGTAACAAAAGTCTACATGAAGCAAGGCAGATAGGAATGCAGGCAAGAAGGGCACCACTCTGGAAGGAGCCTGCCAAAGAAGAAAAGCGCCAGCCCCGGGGGGAATGGCGCTTTATCAGATGTCCGGCTGGAGGCGCGTGCCGGAGTCGAACCGACCTACACGGATTTGCAATCCGGTGCATAACCGCTTTGCTAACGCGCCCTTCTTCTTCACAAAAGAAGAGCCTGCTATCTTAGCATGGCCCTGTGAATAGCTGCAATGACAACCACGACGCCACGACGGAGCCGCAACGTGCCCACCCTATCCGCATTGCCAGACCTTTCCGCCTACCGCCGACAATGCCTGTGGGCCGCCGCCGTCTTCTACGCGCTGATGATCGGCATCGGCTCGATCCCCGGCGAGGCCAACGAACTCGGCCGATTCCTGCCCGATACGGTGCTGCATTTCACGGCCTACGGTTTCCTGAGCTTCCTGCTCTGCATCGGCCTCGGCCCGCGGACGGGCGCCGCGCTGGTCTGGCGGGTGCTGGCGCTGATCGCGCTGATGGGCCTGGTGGATGAAACCATCCAATCCACGCTGAGCTACCGGACGGCCGACATCAAGGACTGGCTGGTCGACATGGCGTCCGCGATCACGGTAACGACGGGCTTCCTGCTGGCGCCCGCGCGCCGCTGACTGCCGCCGTCAGCCGTCGGTGCCGCGCCCTTCGGCCCGGCGCGGCCTGGCCGCCCCCTGGTGCAGCGGGTCCACCAGCGCGAGCATGCCCTTGACGAGATCCTGCACCGGGCCGGTGGCCCATTCGGGCGCCGCTTCCCCCGGCGCCTTGAGCAGCAGGTCGACCAGGGCGCGGGCCGGCGCCGGCGCGCGCATGTAGCGCTCGAACAGGTCGCGCCCGGCATGGGGCTCGCCGACGCGGTCGGCCAGCCCTTTCGCATCGTCCCGGTCGGGCGCGAACCAGCTTTTCAGTCCTGGCAGCGCCTCGATGGCCCGGATCGTCTTTTCCGAGACCGGCCGGCGCCCCGCCAGCATCTGCCGCACGAAGGCGCCGTCGCGGTAGCCCAGGCGCCTGCCGAACTCCGACGCGTTGCCCTGGGCAACCAGCCTGATGGCCTGCTGGAGGCGCTCGATGCGGAATTGCTGCAGCTCGAGTTCGTTCATGCCGCGACGGTAGCATACGCTACAGCGCCATTTGCTACTTGTCGTAAGGTAGCTTTTGCTCCTACCATAACGACGACACGGACGACTCCGCGCCTGCCGGCGCCTTTCCCGATGACCCTGGATGAATACCTGTCGCGGCCCGACGCGCCAACCATGGCCGAACTGCGCCGCCGCATGCGCGCATTCGGCGTGGACGTGAAAAGCGATGCGCAGATCCGGCAATGGCGCCACCGCTATGCCGACCGCCTGCCCTCGCCGCGCAGCTGCGTGGCGCTGGAAAAGGCCTCGGCCGGCGCCATCACGCGCCGCGACCTGCGGCCGGACGACTACTGGCTGATCTGGCCCGACCTGCCTGCCCCGCGCGCGGCGCAAGGCACGGCACGGGGCACCGGCGGCTAGCGGGCCAGCATGTCGAGCGAATCGAACAGGCGGTCCAGGCCGACGTCGGCCAGCGCCATCGCCGCCCACACGTAGACGGCCGAAATGCCCAGCACCACCACCGCTTCGACCAGCAGGTCGGTCTTGCGGAAGCGCCGGGCATTCGCGTCGTCGGGTCCGGGGGACCGCCCCCAGAATTTGCGCTTCATTGTTGTTCTTCCTTGGATTCAAGCGGAACAGTACTCCGCCGAGCGCATTTCGTCTTGCTTCCGCCGGCCGGATGGCCTTTTCGCCACAGGCGGGAAAACCTTGCGGGGGCCAAGGCCCCCGCCGCGCTTACTGAAGCGTACGTGTGAAGACGAACTTACCGTCCACCCAGTCGACCGGCACCACATCCTTCGGGCCGAACTTGCCTTCCAGGATCAGCTTGGCGACCGGGTTTTCGATCTCCTGCTGGATCGCCCGCTTGAGCGGCCGCGCGCCGAACACCGGGTCGAAGCCGCTGCGCGCGATCTGCGCGATGGCCTCGTCGGACACCTCCAGCCGCATTTCCATGCCGGCCAGGCGGTCGGCCAGGCGCTGCAGCTGCACCCGCGCGATGGCTTCGATGTGCGACGCATCCAGCCCGTGGAACACGACCACTTCGTCGATCCGGTTCAGGAATTCGGGCCGGAAGTGCTGCTTGACCTCTTCCCAGACCACGTCCTTGATGGCCTCGTAGGGCTGGCCCGTCATCGACTGGATCTGCTGCGAGCCCAGGTTCGACGTCATCACGATGACCGTATTGCGGAAGTCGACCGTGCGGCCCTGGCCATCGGTCAGGCGACCGTCGTCGAGCACCTGCAGCAGGACGTTGAACACGTCCGGGTGCGCCTTCTCGATCTCGTCGAGCAGGATCACGCTGTAGGGCTTGCGCCGCACCGCCTCGGTCAGGTAGCCGCCTTCCTCGTAGCCGACGTAGCCCGGGGGCGCGCCGATCAGCCGCGCCACCGAGTGCTTCTCCATGAATTCGCTCATGTCGATGCGCACCATGTGGTCGTCGGAGTCGAACAGGAAGCCGGCCAGCGCTTTGGTGAGTTCCGTCTTGCCCACGCCGGTGGGGCCGAGGAACAGGAAGGAGCCGTAGGGCCGCTGCGGATCGGACAGGCCGGCGCGCGAACGGCGGATCGCGTCGGACACCAGGCGCACGGCCTCGTCCTGCCCGATCACGCGTTCGTGCAGCTTGTCTTCCATCGACAGCAGCTTGGCGCGTTCGCCCTGCATCATCTTCGACACCGGGATGCCGGTGGCGCGCGACACGACCTCGGCGATTTCCTCGGCGCCGACCTGGGTGCGCAGCAGCCGCGGCTTGCCGGTCTCGGCCTCGCCCGACTTGGCGCCCTCGGCCGACTTCAGCCGCGCCTCCAGTTCCGGCAGCTTGCCGTACTGCAGCTCGGCCAGCTTGTCGAACTGGCCCTTGCGCTGCAGCTCGCTCATCTCGGCGCGCACCTTCTCGATCTCTTCCTTGATCGACTGGCTGCCCTGCACCGCGGCCTTCTCCGACTTCCAGACTTCCTCGTAGTCGGCGTATTCGCGCTCGAGCTTGGCCAATTCGTCTTCGATCAGCTGCAGGCGGCGGCGGGAGGCTTCGTCGGTTTCCTTCTTGACGGCCTCGCGCTCGATCTTGAGCTGGATCATGCGGCGGTCGAGCTTGTCCATCACTTCCGGCTTGGAATCGATTTCCATCCGGATGCGCGCGGCCGCCTCGTCGATCAGGTCGATCGCCTTGTCGGGCAGGAAGCGGTCGGTGATGTAGCGGTGCGACAGCTCGGCCGCGGCGACGATCGCCGGGTCGGTGATCTCGACGCCGTGGTGCAGTTCATAGCGCTCCTGCAGGCCGCGCAGGATGGCGATGGTGGCCTCGACCGAGGGCTCGTCCACCAGCACCTTCTGGAAGCGGCGTTCGAGCGCGGCGTCTTTCTCGATGTACTTGCGGTATTCGTCGAGCGTGGTGGCGCCGATGCAGTGCAGCTCGCCGCGCGCCAGCGCGGGCTTGAGCATGTTGCCGGCGTCCATCGCGCCTTCGGCCTTGCCGGCGCCGACCATGGTGTGCAGCTCGTCGATGAAGACGATGTTGCGGCCGGCGTCCTGCGCCAGTTCCTTCAGCACGGACTTCAAACGTTCTTCGAACTCGCCGCGGAACTTGGCGCCGGCCAGCAGGCCGGCCATGTCCAGCGACAGCACCCGCTTGCCTTTCAGGCTCTCGGGGACTTCGTCGTTGACGATGCGCTGGGCCAGGCCTTCGACGATGGCGGTCTTGCCGACGCCCGGTTCGCCGATCAGCACGGGGTTGTTCTTGGTGCGGCGCTGCAGGATCTGGATGGTGCGGCGGATTTCGTCGTCGCGGCCGATGACCGGGTCGAGCTTGCCCTGGCGGGCGCGTTCGGTCAGGTCGAGCGTGTATTTCTTGAGCGCCTCGCGGTTGCTTTCGCCTTCCTGCGAATCCACCGCGGCGCCGCCGCGCACGGCGTCGATCGCCGCTTCCAGCGCCTTGCGCTGCAGGCCGGCTTCGCGCAGCAGGCGGCCGGCCTCGCCCTTGTCGTCGGCCAGCGCCAGCAGGAACAGCTCGCTGGCGATGTAGCTGTCGCCGCGGCGGGCGGCTTCCTTGTCGGTCTTGGTGAGCAGGGCCTGCAGGTCGCGGCCGACCTGGACGTTGCCTTCGGCGCCCTGCACCTGCGGCAGGCGGGCGATGGCCGCGGACAGCTCTGGCGCCAGCCGGCTGACCGCCACGCCGGCGCGCGCCAGCAGGCTGCCGGCGCCGCTGTCGGCGTCGGACAGCAGGGCCGACAGCACGTGGACGGGTTCGATGTACTGGTGGTCGTTGCGCGCCGCCAGGCTCTGGGCATCGGCCAGGGCTTGCTGGAACTTGGTGGTGAGTCGGTCGAGTCGCATGGTCTTGGAGTTCGTCAATGGGGGCCGGAACAGCCCGATGCCTTTGATGTGAGGACAGATCGGTCCATTTCAATCCTGGAAATGGTCCCCCCTACGTGCTTCGCGCGCCCCCAGGGGCGGCACTGGCGGACCGGCGGAGCCGGATCCGCTGTGCCCTGGATGGCGTTGCCGCAAAGCTACCGATTGCTCAACCCCGGAGGCGTTCCAGCGCGTCGTCCAGGCGGTCCACCGCCCATACTTCCAGCCCTTCGATCGGCTGGCGCGGGGCGTTGGCCTTGGGGATCAGCGCGATGCCGAAGCCCAGCTTGGCCGCCTCGCGCAGCCGCTCCTGGCCGCGCGGCGCGGGGCGGATCTCGCCGGCCAGGCCTACTTCGCCGAAGGCCACCAGGCCGCGCGGCAGCGCCTTGTTGCGCATCGACGAAACGATGGCCAGCAGCACCGGCAGGTCGGCCGCCGGTTCCGTGATGCGGACGCCGCCCACGGCATTGACGAACACGTCCTGGTCGAAGGCGGCCACCCCGGCGTGGCGGTGCAGCACCGCCAGCAGCATGGCCAGCCGGTTGCCTTCCAGCCCGACGGACAGCCGGCGCGGGTTGGGCACGTGCGCAGTATCGACCAAGGCCTGGATTTCCACCAGCAGCGGACGCGTGCCCTCTTGCGTGACCATGACGCAGGAGCCTGGCACCTGCTGTTCGTGGCGCGACAGGAACAGCGCCGACGGGTTCGGCACGCCGCGCAGGCCGCGGTCGGTCATCGCGAACACGCCGAGTTCGTTGACCGCGCCGAAGCGGTTCTTGAAGGCCCGCACCAGGCGGAACGAGGAATGGGTGTCGCCCTCGAAATACAGCACCGTATCGACGATGTGCTCCAGCACCCGCGGGCCGGCCAGCGCGCCTTCCTTGGTGACGTGGCCAATCATCACGATGGTGACGCCGGTCTGCTTGGCGGTGCGGGTGAGCTGGGCCGCGCACTCGCGCACCTGGGCCACCGAGCCGGGCGCGGAATTGAGCTGCTCGGAATACACCGTCTGGATCGAATCGATCACCGCCACCTCGGGCGCCTCGGCCGCCAGCGCGGCCTGGATCGCTTCCAGGCGGATCTCGGCCAGCAGGTCGACGTTGCCGGTTTCCAGGCCCAGGCGGCGCGCCCGCAGCGCGACCTGCTCGCCGGATTCCTCGCCGCTGACATACAGCACCTTGCGCGTGGCCGACAGCGCCGCCAGCGACTGCAGCAGCAGCGTGGACTTGCCGATGCCGGGGTCGCCGCCGATCAGCACCACCGCACCGGCCACCATGCCGCCGCCCAGCACGCGGTCGAATTCGTCGATGCCGGTGGAAAAGCGCGGGAACTCGCGCGCCTCGATGTCGGCCAGCCGGCGCACGGGGGCGCTCGCCGCCAGCGGCGCGTAGCGGTGCGCGGCGCCGCCCGCCGCGGCCGGCGGGGCGGCGGATTCTTCCAGCGTGTTCCAGCCGCCGCAGTGCGGGCACTTGCCCTGCCACTTGGCCGACACGCCGCCGCATTCGGAACAAACGTACTGGGTCTTGGCCTTGGCCATGTCAGTGCTCCATGGCGCCGCGCGCCTCCCACGGCGCATGAACCCGCGCCGCTGCATCCAGGATGCGGCGGATCCGGCTCTGCCGGTCCGCCCGCATCGCCCCCTTGAGGGGGCGCGCGAAGCGCGTAGGGGGTGGGTTCATCCTAGGCCTCCGTCCGGACCGGCACGCGCGGCGCCAGCGCGCACAGCAGTTCATAGCCGATGGTGCCCGCGGCCTGCGCCACCTCGTCCACCGACAGGCCGTCGGCGCCCCACAGCGTGACCGGCGCGCCGATGCCGGCCTGCGGCACCGGGGTCAGGTCGACCGCCAGCATGTCCATCGAGACGCAGCCCAGCACCCGGGTGCGCACGCCGTCGACCACGACCGGCGTGCCGCTGGGGGCATGGCGCGGATAGCCGTCGGCGTAGCCGCAGGCCACCACGCCGATGCGCATCGGCGACGGCGCGCGGAAGCGGGCGCCATAGCCGACGGCATCGCCCTCGCCCAGCGACTGCACGTCGATCAGCCGCGAGCGCAGCGCCATGGCCGGGCGCAGGCCCAGCGCCGCGGCGCTTTCGCCGTCGAACGGACTGGCGCCGTACAGCGCGATGCCGGGCCGCGCCCAGTCGCCGGCGACTTCGGGAAAGCGCAGGCTGGCCGCCGAGTTGCAGACGCTGCGCGGCCCCGGCAGGCCGGCGGTGGCGCGCTCGAATACCCGCCACTGATCGCCGAGGCCGGCCGGCATGTCGGCGGTGGCGAAATGCGTCATGTGGCCCAGCGTGCCGATGGCGCCGGCCTGCCGCAAAGCCTGCGCGCGGGCATAGGCGCCGGCGTACCGCGCCGCGGGAAAGCCGAGCCGGTTCATGCCGCTGTTGAGCTTGAGGAACACATCGAGCGGCGGGCCGGCGGGCGCGGTTTCCAGCATGCGCAATTGGTCGTCGCAATGGACGGTGACGGTAAGCCCCAGTTGGCGGGCGACGGCCAGGTCGGCGGGCTCGAAAAGGCCCTCCAGCAGCATGATGGGCCCGGCCCAGCCGGCATCCCGGCAGCGGGCCGCTTCGGCCAAGTCCAGCATGGCCAGCCCGTCGGCCCCTGCGAAGCCGGCCGCCGCCCGTTCGATGCCGTGCCCGTAGGCATTGGCCTTGACCACCGCCCACACGCGCGCCGCGCTGCCCCCGGCGCGCAGGCGCCGGCGCACGGCGTCGAGGTTGTGGGTCATCGCGGCAGGGACTATCGTGGCTTGGATCGGGCGGGGCATGAAAGGAATGCTAGGCGGTTGACGACGGGCCGCTGGCTGCGGCAGGCGCCATTATCGCCCCGCCGCCGCGCCGCGTCCCGGGCCGGGTTGGATCATTTTGTCTCTGCCGGCCGGCGTCCGCCCGGCCATCCTGGGCCGCCGGAACCATCGGCCCCGGCGCTGGCCGCACTGTGCCGGTATCATCGAACTCCGAGCCCTGCCTGTACCTATGTCCGTCGATCACTACGAAAACTTCCCCGTCGCCTCGATCCTGCTGCCCGCCCGCCTGCGGCCGGCCGTGATCGCCATCTATCGCTTCGCGCGCGCGGCCGACGACATCGCCGACGAAGGCGACGCCCCCGACCGCGAACGGCTGGCCGCCCTGGCCCGCTTCCGGCAGGAGCTGCGCGCAATCGAAACGCGGCTGGGCGCCGCGCCCCAGGCCGGCCGCAGCGGGCCGCTGGAGGTCGGCGACGGCGCCGCCGCGTGGCCCTTCCGCGCGCAAGAGAACGCCGGCGAACCCCGCGTCGATCCACCGGCCGATGCCGGCCTTCGGCCGACTGTCGACACCGCGCCCGCTGCCGGCGCTCGGCCCGCTGCGAATGCCCCGCTCCACGCCGACGGCGCCTCCCATGCAACGGCCGAATCCTCCACCGGCACCGACACGATATCGGCCATCTTCGCGCCGCTGGCCGACGCCATCGACCGCCACGCGCTGCCGATGCCCCCCTTCCACCGCCTGCTCGACGCCTTCGAGCAGGACGTGACCGTCAAGCGCTATGCCGACTTCGCCGCGCTGAAACGCTATTGCAGCCGTTCGGCCGACCCGGTGGGCGAACTGATGCTGCACCTGTACGACGCCGCCACCGACGAAAACCTGGCGCTGTCGGACGCCATCTGCACCGGCCTGCAGCTGGTCAATTTCTGGCAGGACGTCGCCATCGACCGGGACAAGGGCCGGATCTACCTGCCGCGCGACGAGATGATCCGCTTCGGCGTGACCGAAGACGACATCGCCGCCGGCCGCTGCAACGCCGCCTGGCGCCGCCTGCTGGCGTTCGAGACGGCGCGCGCCCGCTCGCTGCTACACTTCGGGGCGCCGCTGGCCAGGCGGCTGCCCGGGCGCGTCGGCTGGGAACTGCGCCTGGTCGTCCAGGGCGGCCTGCGCATCCTGCAACGCATCGAGCACGCCGGCTTCGACGTGTTCCGCGCCCGCCCGACGCTGGGCCGGCGCGACGCCGCGCTGCTGGCCTGGCGCGCGCTGCGCATGCCGCGCGGCTACCCCGCAAGCCCTTACCACCCATGACTCCCGACCAGTACTGCCAGGACAAGGCGGCCCAGAGCGGCTCCAGCTTCTACTACAGTTTCCTGTTCCTGCCGCCCGAGCGCCGCCGCGCCATCACCGCGCTGTACGCGCTGTGCCGCGAACTGGACGACACGGTGGACGAAGCCAGCGACGCCTCGGTGGCGCGCATCAAGCTCGCCTGGTGGCGCAGCGAACTCGGCCGGCTGTTCGAAGGCCGGCCCGAGCACCCCGTCACCCAGGCGCTGGCGCCGCACGTGGCACCCTTCGGCGTCACCCCGCAGCGCCTGGAGGCCATCGTCGACGGCATGGAAATGGACCTGGACCAATCGCGCTATCTCGATTTCGCCGCGCTGCGCACCTATTGCCGGCGCGTGGCCGGCGTGGTGGGCGAGCTCTCGGCCGGCATCTTCGGCTATTCCGATCCGGCCACCCTCGCCTATGCCGACAGGCTGGGATTGGCGCTGCAGCTCACCAACATCATCCGCGACGTCGGCGACGACGCCCGCAAAGGCCGCATCTACCTGCCGATCGAAGACCTGCAGCGTTTCGGCGTCAAGGCGGCCGACATCCTCAACGGCCGCTACTCCGACGACTTTGCCGCCCTGATGCGCTTCCAGTGCGAGCGCGCCCGCGCCGCCTACGCCGAGGCCTTCGCCGCCCTGCCGCCGCAGGACCGGCGCGCGCAGCGGCCGGGGCTGATGATGGCGGCCATCTACCGCGCGCTGCTCGACGAAATCGAACAGTCCGGCTACCAGGTGCTGCACCAGCGTATCTCGCTCACGCCGCTGCGCAAGCTGTGGCTGGCGTGGAAGACCTACGTCACGGGCGGCCGGGCTGCGCTGGCGGGCTGACGCGATGCAGGGCGGCAGGCGGGGCGCATGGGGAATGGCGCGATGAACGGCGACCGGCAGGGGGCGCAGGCACATGGCGCGCCGAACGGCGCCCGGCGCGTCGCCGTGGTCGGCGCCGGCTGGGCCGGCCTGTCCGCCGCCTGCGCGTTGCGCGATCGCGGCTTCGACGTCACGGTGTTCGAGGCGGCCCACGTGCCCGGCGGCCGCGCGCGCCGGGTGGACGACGGCCGCGCCGCGTTCGGCGCGCCGCTCGACAACGGCCAGCACCTGCTGCTGGGCGCCTACGACGCCACGCTGGCGCTGATGCGCCGGCTCGGCATCGATCCCGCGCAGGCCCTGCTGCGGCTGCCGCTGCGGCTGGCCAGCGCCGACGGCCGTTTTTCGCTGCGCGCGCCGCGCTGGCCGGCGCCCCTGCACGTGGCGGCGGCGCTGGCGGGCGCCCGCGGGCTGGGCTGGCGCGACAAGCTGGCCGCCGCGGCCTTGATGCGAACGCTGCAGCGGTCCGGCTGGCGCGTCGCGCCGGGCCAGACCGTGGCCGGCCTGTGGCGCGACACCGGCCAGACGGCCGCCGTGGTGCAATGGCTGTGGCTGCCGCTCTGCCTGGCCGCCCTCAATACCCCGCCGGAACAGGCCTGCGCCGGACTGTTCGCCCACGTGCTGCGCGACAGCCTGGGCACCCGCCGCGCCGCCAGCGACCTGCTGCTGCCGCGCGTGGACCTGACCGCGCTATGGCCGGCCGCGGCCGCCCGCCGCTGCACGCTGCTGGCCGGCCACGCCGTGCGCAGCCTGGTCGCCGGCCCGGACCACGCGGCCGTGGACGGCGAACGGTTCGACGGCGCCATCCTGGCCGTGCCGCCCTACGCCGCGGCACGGCTGTTGCGCGTGCTGGCCTGCCCCACGCAAGCCGCGCCAGGCACGGCGCCCGCGGCCCCCGCCTCGCCGTTCCCTCCACGGGCGGCAGCGGCCCCCGGGGAAGCCATGTCGACGAACCCGCAGGCGCTGCTCGCGGCCCTCGAAGATTTCGACTACCTGCCCATCGCCACGCTGACGCTGCGCCTGGCCGGCCCGCTGCGCCTGCCCGAGCCGATGATGATGTTGTGCGACGATCCCGGTGCCGGCCACGACGGCCAATGGGTGTTCGACCGCGGCCGCCTGCTGGGTCTGGACCCCGCCCACGGCGAACTCACGGTGGTCGCCAGCGCGGCCCGCGCCCTGGCCGACCGTCCGCGCGACGACACGATCCGCCTGTTGCAGGACCAGTTGGCGCATCAGCTCGCTTCCCATCACGGCATCGGCGCCCTGCCCCCCGCCATCGCCACGGAACTGATCATCGACAAGCGCGCCACCTTCGCCGCCCGCCCCGGCCTGCGCCGCCCCGGCAACGCCACGCCATGGCCCCGCCTGGCCCTGGCCGGCGACTGGACCGACACCGGCTATCCCGCCACGCTGGAAGGCGCCGTGCGCAGCGGCGAAGCCGCCGCCCGGCACCTGGCCGCGAAACTGTAAGCCGCCCCGCAGGCACGCCAGCGCCCCCCGCTGCGGCGCTGGAGCGTGAGGACATTCTTGCCCTAGCCACCGTCCACAGCGAAGACCCGGCGATCTATAACTCTGCGCTCGCCCTGCTGGAGCACAGATGCCCGATGATGCCTTGCCCGCCGCCGACTACGATAGCCCCTGGAAAGAAACCCTCAACCACTACTTCCAGCAGTTCATGCAATTGCTGTGGCCCGCCATCCATGCGCAGATCGATTGGTCGCGCGCGCCGGAACCGCTCGACGCGAACTGCAGCAGGTGGTGCGGAACGCCGACGCCGGCCGCCGCCATGCCGACAAGCTGCTCAGGGTCCGCACCCGTGACCGCCGTCCTGCCCTGGTCATGGCCCACGTCGAGATCCAGGGCCGCCCCGACCCTGGATTCGCGCGCCGCATGGTGCGCTGCCACTATCGACTGATGGACCGATACAATGACGCGGAAATCGTCAGCCTGGCGGTACTGACCCGCAGCCGCCGCGGTCCGGCTTGGCTGGCCTACCGGCACGAACGCCGGGGCAGCCGGCTCGAATTCCGCCTTCCGGTAGCGCATCTGGCGCGCTGGCTCGATCGCTGGGACGAACTGGCCGCCCATGCCGTCGGCAATCCGTTGTTGCCGCCGGCGCTGGAGGCGGGCTTCACCCGGGCCATCGAACGCATCGACGAGGAATACGGCATGGCATACGTGACGAGCATCGAACGGCTGGCCATCCAGCGTGGGCGGGCAGAAGGCAAGCTTGAAGGGAAGATGAAGGCCAGGCACTGATGCTGCGCCGCCAGCTGACACGGCGCTTCGGCCCGCTGCCCGCCTGGGCCGAGCAGCGCCTGGCCGGCGCAGACGAACCGGCCCTGCTGCAATGGAGCGAACGGGTACTGGATGCAGCGTCTTTTGAAGAAGTGTTCAATCCCGCCGGCTGAGGCCCTCCCCTTCCCGGCTTGGCCAAACCGCCGGCCGGCTGGCTATTCGCCGTGTTCCCAGCGAGCCCGCGCCGCCTCGTCCTCGTCCCTTGCCTCGACCCAGCGCTCTCCTTCCGGCGTGACTTCCTTCTTCCAGAACGGCGCCTCGGTCTTCAGGTAGTCCATCACGAACGCGCAGGCGTCGAACACTTCCCTGCGATGCCGGCCCGACACGGCCACCAGCACGATCTGGTCGCGCGGCCTGAGCGCGCCGACGCGATGGATGATGCGCACGGCATCGATCGGCCAGCGCTCCCCGGCCTGCGCGGCGATTTCCTCGAGCGCCTTTTCCGTCATGCCCGGGTAGTGCTCGAGCGTCAGCGCCGAGACGTCGGCGCCGGCATTGATGTCGCGCACCGTGCCGATGAAACTGGCAATCGCGCCCACCGCCGGGTCGTCGCGCAGCGCCGCCAGTTCGGCGCCGGTGTCGAAGTCGTTGGCCTGCACGGAAACCGAAATACGCGCCGTCATGGCCTCAGCCTCCCGTGACCGGCGGAAAGAACGCGACCTCGGCGCCGTCGCGCAGCGGCGCGTCGGGCTTGACCATTACCTGGTCGACCGCCGCCCGCACCACGCGGTCTGCCGCCAGCGCCTCGGCCCATGCGCCGCCGCGCGCCGCCAGCCACTGCCGCAGTTCGCCCACCGTGCGCACCCACTCGGGCGCCACCACCGACTCGCGCGCGCTGCCCAGCGCCTCGCGCAGCGATGCAAAGAAAAGCAGTTGCAGCGTCATGTCACCTAGCCCTTAGTAAACCGGCCGCCACGCACCCTCGTCCCCATCCGGGACGCAGCGGATCCGGCTCCGCCGGTCCGCCAGCGTCGCCCCCCGGGGGGCGCGCGAAGCGCGTAGGGGGGTCATTTCAACAGATCCGCGAAGCTGATGAATTGAACGGTATCGCCGGGCGCGATCGTCTGCCCGGACGGGTTGTCGACCACGCCGTCGGCCCATACCGTGGAGGTCAGCACGGCCGACAACTGGTTCGGGAACAGGTCCAGCCCGCCGCGCTCGTTGCGCCGCACGCGCAGGAATTCGCGCCGGCGGTCGGCGCGCGGCCAGGCGAAATCGGCGCGCATCGCGGCGCGCGGAGGCAGCGGGTCGGAGGCGCCGGCCATGCCCAGCAGCAGCGGCCGCACGAACAGCGCGAAGGTCACCAGGCTCGACACCGGATTGCCCGGCAGCCCGATGAAGGCGGCCTCGCTGCCGTCTTCGCGGCGGATGCGGCCGAAGGCCAGCGGCTTGCCGGGCTTGATGGCCAGGCTCCAGAGGTCGAGCGCGCCGAGCGACTCGACCGCCGGCTTGACGTGGTCTTCCTCGCCTACCGACACGCCGCCGGTGGTGATGACCAGGTCGTTGCCGCGCGCCGCCTCGCGCAGCGCCTCTTGCGTGGCCGCCAGCGTGTCGGCCACGATGCCCAGGTCGGCATGGACCACCGGCAAGGCCTCCAGCAGGCCCCGCAGCAGGAAGCGGTTGGAGTTGTAGATCTTGCCCGGCGCCAGCGGCTCGCCCGGCATCGCCAGCTCATCGCCGGTGAAAAAGGTGGCCACCCGCAGCCGCGGCCGAACGGCCAGTTCGGCCACGCCCACCGACGCCGCCAGCGCGACGTCTTGCGGCCGCAGCCGCGCGCCGGCGCGCAGGATGGTGCTGCCGGCGGCGATGTCGCAGCCCGCCGGGCGGATCCATGCGCCGGGCTCGGGCACCGTGGCGAAGCTGACCCGGCCCTCGGCCGCCGTGGCCTGCTCCTGCATCACGATGGCGTCGGCGCCGGGTGGCACCTGGGCGCCGGTGAAGATGCGCGCCGCCGTGCCGGCCGCCAGCGGCCCCGGGACCGAACCGGCCGGAATCCGCTGCGACACAGGCAGGCCGGCCGCGAACGACGCCGCATCGGCCAGCCGCACCGCATAGCCGTCCATCGCCGAATTGTCGACCTCCGGCACGTTCATGCCGGAGCGGATGTCTTCGGCCAGCACCCGGCCGAAGGCCTCCATCAGCGCGACCCGCTCATCCGGCCGCGCCGGCGGGCGCGCCGCGGCCAGCAGTTTTTCCAGGGCCTGGTCCATCGACAAGGCCGTCGCAAGCGCAGCGTTCACTTCAGCTCCCCATCCAGATAATCGAGGATCCAGCCCGCGATACCGACCGGATCGTTCAAATCGAGCACCGGCAGGCCGGCGCCGACTGCATCGGGACGATCGGTGGCCACCGCCACCGCCGGCGCCTCGGCGCCTTCCCAGCGCGGCTTGCCCGTGGCCGGCCGCCATACTTCCAGCTTGGGAATCGGCCAGCCCTTGTAGCCCTCCACCAATACCAGATCGCACGGCGACAGCCGGGCCAATTGCTCCCGCATGCCGGGCTCCGGCTGGCCGCGGTTCTCGTGCAGCAGCGCCCAGCGATGCGGGGAACTCAACAATACTTCAGTCGCCCCGGCTTCGCGATGACGATAGGAATCCTTGCCGGGCCGGTCGAGGTCGAAGCGTTCGTGGGCATGCTTGATCAGCGACACGCGCAGGCCGCGCGCGACGAAACAGGGAATCAGCCTTTCGATCAGCGTGGTCTTGCCCGCGCCGCTGTAGCCCGCGAAGCCGAAGACTTTCACCGTGCCATGCCTTTAGCGCGCGCCTTGCGCCGCGATCAGATCCTTGACCGCCTGGACGTCGGCCGGGATGGTAAGCACACGCTGCGGCAGCGATTCCAGGTTTTCGAGCCCTGGCGGCCGCGGCGCGGGCCGGCCCAGCGCCGCCTCGATGGTCTCGGAGAACTTGACCGGCAGCGCGGTCTCCAGCACCAGCATCGGCACGCCGGGCTCGACGAAGGGCCGCGCCACCTTGACGCCATCGGCCGTATGCGGGTCGATCACGGTGCCGGTGCGTTCGAACACCTCGCGGATCGTGGCCAGCCGGTCGGCATGGCTGCTGGTGCCCGCCACGAAGCCGTAGCGGCCGAATTCGCCGCGCAGCGCCGACAGGTCGAACTGGCCCCGGGCCTGGAGCTGCTCCCACAGCGCCTTGACCTTGGCGGCGTCGCGGCCCATCAGGTCGTAGACGAAGCGTTCGAAATTCGACGCCTTGGAAATGTCCATCGATGGGCTGGAGGTCTCGAAGGTTTCGCTGGAAGCGCGCGGCCGGTAGATGCCGGTGCGGAAGAACTCCTCCAGCACGTTGTTCTCGTTGGTGGCCAGCACCAGGCGGCGGATCGGCAGCCCCATGCTGCGCGCGACGTGGCCCGCCAGGATGTTGCCGAAATTGCCCGACGGCACCGCGAACGACACTTCCGGCGGCGTCGCGCCGCCCGGCTGCGTGGCCACGCGCCAGCCGTGGAAGTAGTAGACCACCTGCGCCGCGATGCGCGCCCAGTTGATCGAGTTGACCGCGCCGATGCGATGGGCGGCCTTGAAATCGAGGTCGCCGCTGACGGCCTTGACGATGTCCTGGCAGTCGTCGAACACGCCTTCGACCGCGATGTTGTGGATATTGGCGTCCTGCAGCGAATACATCTGCGCGCGCTGGAACGGGCTCATGCGCCCTTTGGGCGACAGCATGAACACCGCCACGCCGTGCTTGCCGCGCATCGCATGCTCGGCCGCCGAGCCGGTATCGCCGGAAGTGGCGCCCAGGATGTTGAGGGTGGTGCCGCGCCGCGCCAGCACGTATTCGAACAGATGGCCCAGCAGCTGCATGGCCATGTCCTTGAAGGCCAGCGTCGGGCCCTGCGACAGGCCCAGCAGCGACAGGCCGCCGTCCAGCGGCTTGAGCGGCACGATGGCCTCGCTGCCGAACACCTCGGGCCGGTAGGCGGCGTGCGTCAGCGCGCGCAGTTCGTCGTCGGGGATGTCGGTAAGGAAATGCCGCAGCACCTCGAACGCCAGGTCGGCGTACGACAGCCCGCGCCAGGACTCCAGCTGCGCCGGCCCGATGCGCGGAATGGTCTCGGGCACCGCCAGGCCGCCGTCGGGCGCCAGCCCTTCGAGCAGGACGTCGGTGAAAGGTTGCGGGGCCATGCCGCCGCGGGTGGATACGTATCGCATCGGGTTCTCAAGCCAGGGTTTCGAGACGCAGGCGCGTGACTTCGGAGAGCACCGTGGGCAGCGCCTCGATGTGCGCGACGGCGGCGTTGACGTTGCGCTCGACCGCCTCGTGCGTGAGGAAGATGATGTCGGCCTGGCTGGCCTCGTCGCGCGGCTTCTGGATCATCGACACGATCGAGATCGAGGCGTCGGCCAGGATGCGGGTGATGTCGGCCAGCACGCCGGGGATGTCGTGCACCGTCAGCCGCAGGTAATACGAGGTGGTGACGGCCTCGATCGGCAGGATGGGCTTGTCGGACAGCGCATTGGGCTGGAAGGCCAGGTGCGGCACGCGGTGTTCGGGGTCGGCCGTGTGCAGGCGGGTCACGTCGACCAGATCGGCCACCACGGCCGAGGCCGTGGGCTCCTCGCCCGCGCCCTGGCCGTAGTAGAGCGTGGCGCCGACGGCGTCGCCCTTGACCATGACGGCGTTCATCGCGCCTTCGACGCTGGCCAGCAGGCGCTGCGCCGGGATCAGCGTGGGGTGGACGCGCAGTTCGATGCCGTCCTCGCGGGCGCGGGTGACGCCGAGCAGCTTGATGCGGTAGCCGAGCTCTTCGGCGTAGCGGATGTCGGCCTGCGACAGCGCCGAGATGCCTTCGACATAGGCCTTGTCGAACTGGACGGGCACGCCGAAGGCGATGGCCGACAGCAGCGTTAGCTTGTGCGCGGCGTCGACGCCTTCCACGTCGAACGTGGGGTCGGCCTCGGCATAGCCCAGGCGCTGGGCATCGGCCAGGGCCTGGTCGAAACCGAGCCCGCGCGAGCGCATTTCGGACAGGATGAAGTTGGTGGTGCCGTTGATGATGCCGGCCACCCACTGGATCTGGTTGGCCGTAAGGCCTTCGCGGATGGCCTTGATGATGGGCACGCCGCCGGCCACCGCGGCCTCGAAGGCGACCATCACGCCGCGTTCGCGGGCGCGGCCGAAGATTTCGTTGCCGTGCTTGGCCAGCAAGGCCTTGTTGGCGGTGACGACATGCTTGCCGTGGGCGATGGCTTCGAGCACCAGCTCGCGCGCCAGCGTATCGCCGCCGATCAGTTCGACCACGATGTCGATGGCGGGGTCGCGCACGATGGCGAAGGGGTCGGCCACCACTTCGGCGGCGTCGCCCACGCGCGACTTGGCCTTGGCGAGGTCGCGGGCCGAGACCTTGGTGGCCTTGATGTGGCGGCCGGCGCGGCGGGCGATCTCTTCGGCATTGCGCGCCAGCACGTTGAACGTGCCGCCGCCGACGACACCCAGGCCCAGCAGGCCTACACGAATCGGTTCCATTCTGCTTCCGGGAATGCGGTTCATAAAAGAAGAAAGGCCGGCGCCGGCGGGACAGGCCGACCCGGTGCGCGCCATGGCGTAGCCGGCGCAACCTTGCAGTTTAACGGATGCCCGGGACGATCAAGCCGTCTTTGCGGAACATTTCCTTGATGCCGCGTACCGCCTGGCGGGTGCGCTGTTCGTTCTCGATCAGCGCGAAGCGGACGTGGTCGTCGCCGTAGTCGCCGAAGCCGACGCCGGGCGAAACCGCTACATGGGCGTCGGCCAGCACGCGCTTGGCGAACTCGAGCGAGCCCAGGTGCTGGTAGGGCTCGGGAATTCTGGCCCAGATGTACATCGAGGCCTTGGGGATCTCGACCATCCAGCCGGCCTCGTGCAGGCCCTTGGCCAGGACGTCGCGTCGGCGGCGGTATTGCTCGACGACTTCCTGCACGCAGTCCTGCGGGCCTTCGAGCGCGGCGATGGAAGCGACCTGGATGGGGGTGAAGGTGCCGTAGTCGTGATAGCTCTTGATGCGCGCCAGGGCGTTGACCAGTTCGCGGTTGCCCACCATGTAGCCGATGCGCCAGCCGGCCATGTTGTAGCTTTTGCTCATGGTGAAGAATTCCACGGCGACGTCGCGCGCGCCGGGCACCTGCATGATGGAGGGGGCGACGTAGCCGTCGAAGGTGATGTCGGCGTAGGCCAGGTCGTGCACGACCAGGATGTCGTGTTCGCGGGCCAGCGCGACCACGCGCTCGAAGAACGACAGGTCCACGCACTGGGCGGTGGGATTGCTGGGGAAGCCCAGAATCATCATGCGAGGCTTGGGGATGGACTCGCGGATGGCCCGTTCGAGTTCGGCGAAGAAATCCACGCCCGGGGTCATGCGGACCGAGCGGATGTCGGCCCCGGCGATGACCGCGCCGTAGATGTGGATGGGATAGCTGGGATTGGGCACCAATACGGTGTCGCCGCGGTCCAGGGTGGCCAGCATCAGGTGGGCCAGGCCTTCCTTGGAGCCGATGGTGACGATGGCCTCGGTGTCGGGGTCGATGTCGACCCCGTAGCGGCGGCCGTACCAGTCGGCGATGGCCTTGCGCAGGCGCGGGATGCCCTTTGAGACCGAGTAGCCGTGGGTGCGCGGCCGGCGCGCGGCCTCCACCAGCTTGTCGACGATGTGGACGGGGGTGTCGCCGTCGGGATTGCCCATCGACATGTCGATGATGTCCTCGCCGCGCCGCCGGGCCGCCATCTTCAGTTCGGCGGTGATGTTGAAGACGTAGGGCGGCAGGCGCTTGATGCGCGAGAACTCCCGGGACGGGCTGGGCATGACGGATCCTTGCGTGAGGGGGGCGATGCGGCGAGAGCCTATAATCTAGCACTTGGCGCAGGCGCCGTCCGTCGGCGCGGCGCGTTCGCGGGCCCCGCGGCCGGGCCCTGGAATCGCTGGGTCCTGGAGTCTTTTTCTTGAAGCTGCATTCCGATACTTCCTCGTCGGCGCTCAATACGATCACGGCCTACGGCGACGGCTACATCGAGGTCAACCGCGTGCGCTACGACAGCGCGCTGGCGTTCGGCCCCGAGGGCAGCGTCGCGGTCTGGCCGGTAGACAGGGTCGAAGACATCGACGCCGCCGCGCTCGAGCAGGCGGCCGGACTGGGTGCCGAGCCGCCCGAGGTGCTGCTGATCGGCACCGGCGCGCGCCAGCGTTTCCTGCCGGCCGCGCTGCTGCGGCCGCTGCTGCGCGCCGGCGTGGGGGTCGAGATGATGGATTCCCAGGCCGCCGCCCGCACCTACAACATCCTGATGTCCGAAGGCCGCCGCGTGGTAATCGCGCTGCTGCTGGATTGAATCCACCCCTACGCGCTTACGCGCGCCCCTCAAGGGGCGGCACTGGCGGGCCGGCAAAGCCGGATCCGCGGTGCCCTGGATGGGGCGGCGCGGGTTCGCGCGAAGTCGAAGGTACGACGAACTTAGATCACTGACAGGAGCATCCGTCCATGACCACCGCAGTCGGCAAAGCCGCCCCCGACTTCACCGCGCCCAGCACCGACGGCGAGATCTCGCTGCGCGGACTGCGCGGCCGCGCCGTGGTGCTGTACTTCTACCCGCGCGACAACACCCCGGGCTGTACCACGGAAGGGCAGAACTTCCGCGATCTCTATCCGCAATTCGAAGCCGCAGGCGCAGTCGTGCTGGGCGTGTCGCGCGATACGCTGGCCTCGCACGCGAAGTTCAAGGAAAAACAGGGCTTTCCCTTCCCGCTGGTCGCCGATCCCGACGAAACCCTGTGCGAGCTGTACGGCGTGATGAAGATGAAGAACATGTACGGCAAGCAGGTGCGCGGCGTCGAGCGCAGCACCTTCCTGGTCGACGCCGCCGGCAAGCTCCGCCGCGAATGGCGCGGCGTCAAGGTCCCGGGCCATGCCGAGGAAGTGCTGGCCGCCGTGCGCGAGCTGGCCTAGCGTTCCCCCATCGCGGCCGGCCTCGCGCGCCGGCTTCCCCACGAAGCGATTCGAGAAAATTTGTCTCGATCGTATGTCCGGGCCCGGCATAAACGCGGGCGCCGGCCGTCTTACTATTGCCGCGAGCATTCATACGACGATCGGGAACCAAGCAATCGCACGGAGGAGCAAATGCGCCCGGCCTTCCACCGCCATGGCCTCGTCCTGGCGCTCGCGCTATCGATGACGACCGCCCCCGCGCCGGCGCAAACCTATCCCGCCAGGCCGGTCCATGTCGTCGTCCCCTTCGCCCCCGGCGGCAATGCCGACATCCTGGCGCGCGTCCTCAGCGAGGGGCTGACCAGGAACATGGGGCAGCCTTTCGTCGTCGACAACCGTCCCGGCGGCAGCAACATCATCGCCACGCAGATGGTGGCCCGGGCAAAGCCGGACGGCTATACCCTGCTGGTGATCTCGAACTCGCACACGGTCAACCCCACCGTGTTCGCCAGCAAGCTCCCGTACGACACCCTGCGGGACTTCACCGGGGTGGCCAAGCTGGCCACCACTCCCATGGTCCTGGCCGCCAATCCCGGCCTGGGCGTGAACACGGTGCCGGAACTCATCGCCAAGGCCAAGGCCGAGCCCGGGCGCATCAATTTCTCTTCCAGCGGCAACGGCTCGTCGGCGCACATGGCGGGCGAATTGCTCAACACGCTGGCCGGCATCAAGATCGTGCACGTCCCCTACAAGGGCACGTCGCAGGGCGTCAGCGATACGATGTCGGGGCAAGTGCAACTCGCCTTCCCCAGCCTGTCGGCGGCGGGCGTCCTGATCAGGGCCGGCCAGCTGCGGGGGCTGGGCATCACCACCGCCCGGCGTTCGGAGGCGGCTCCGGACATCCCGCCCATCGCCGAAACCCTGCCCGGCTTCGACGCCAGCATATGGACCGCCGTCATCGCGCCCGCGGGCGTCCCCCGGCCGGTCATATCCAGGCTGAACGCGGAGATCGTCAAGGTGCTGAACGATCCCGCGATCAAGCCCAAGCTCGTCGAAATGGGCGTGGACGTCGACACCGGCACGCCCGAACAGCTCGATGCGTTCATCGAATCGGACATCAAGCGGTCGGCACAGCTGCTGAAAGGCGCCATCAAGCTCGACATGATCCGGCAATAGCCGCGGGAAAGGGACCATGCAACCGATGCAAGCCTTCCACCAGGCCCTGCGGCAGGCGCTCCGGAGCGCGGGGCTCGCCGAATCGTCCGCCGCCGGCGTCGAATTCAGCGGCAGCGACCCGGTCTATCGCACGCCATACAAAGTATCCACTGCAGGCGCGGCCGCCCTGGGCGCCATGGCCATTGCGATGGCCGACATCCGCGCGCTCCAGACCGGCACGCGCCCTGCCGTCGCCATCGACGTGCATGGCGCCACCGCTTCGTTGCGCAGCAGCAAGTACGTGCGCGTGGACGGCAACCCGCCGCCCAGGCGCAAGGCCGTGACGGGTTTCTATCCCGCGACCAACGGGCGCTGGAACTACTTCCATTGCAATCACCTGCCGCACGAACAAGCCCTGCTGCGGGTGCTGGGCGTCCCGGCGGACAAGGCCAGGGTGGCCGCGGCGGCGGCCGGCTGGGACGCCTTCGCCCTTGAGACCGCCGTGCACGAAGCGGGCGGCCTGGCGCCGGTGGTCCGCACCCCCGAAGAATGGCAGGCCCTGCCGAACACGCGCGCGCTGGAAGCCGAGCCGCTGGTGGACATCAGGAAGACCGGCGACAGCGCGCCGACCCCGTTGCCGCAAGGCGGGGGGCGCGCGCTGTCGGGCCTGAAGGTGCTCGATCTGACGCGCGTGCTGGCGGGGCCGACCTGCGCGCGCCTGCTGGCCGAGAGCGGCGCCGACGTGCTGAAGATCACCTGCCCACGCCACCCCGATTCCGAAGGCCTGGAATGGGACACGGGCTACGGCAAGCGCAGGCTCACGCTGGATATCGCCACCCCGGACGGCAAGGCAGCGTTCGCCGAACTGGTCAAGGGCTGCGATGTACTGAGCCAGGCCTATCGACCTGGCGCGCTGGCCGGGCTGGGCTTCGGCCCGGATCAGGCCAGGGCCCTGCGCCCGGGCATCGTCTACGTCAGCCTGAACGCGTACGGATACACCGGCGACTGGAACATGCGGCGCGGCTTCGACACCGCCGTGCAGTCCGCCTCGGGCATGGCCTACGTGTCCGGCCGCGGCCAAGAGCCGCAGTTCACGCCGGTGTCGGCGCTCGACTACATCGCCGGCTATCTGATGACCTTCGGCGCGCTGGTCGCGCTCAGACGCCGGCACGAGGAAGGCGGCAGCTATGCCGTCAATGTTTCCCTGGCGCGGTGCGCGCAGTGGCTGGCATCGATGGGCCTGCACGACACCGCCACCGTCTGGACGGGAGCCGATGAGTTTCCCGCGATCGGCGATTGGCTGATCGACGTGCCCACGCCGCTGGGCACCCTCAGGCGCCTGCGCCCCATCGTCCGCTACACCGAGCAGGCGATGAACGAGCTGATCGCCTGGAATCGCGCGCTCGATGCGCAAGCCGCCGCCTGGTCATCCTGACATGAAGCCCCAGGCCTCGTGCGGGCGCGGCCGTCTGGGTTTCAAGGCGTCGCGCAGGAAGTCGATGAAGGCGTTCACCTTGCGCGACGAGCGATGCGCCACCGAATAGACCGCGATGACGTCGCGCGGCGGGGCGGCATAGGGTTCCAGGATCTCGATGAGCCTGCCGTCGCCCAGCGGCCCTTGGGCCGCGTAATAGGGCACCTGCGCGATGCCCAGGCCGCCGACCGCGGCCTCGATCAGCCCATCGGAATTGTTGAGCACCAGGTTGCCCGACAACGCCAGCTGGACCTGGATGTCTTTCTGAACGAAGGTCCATTTGCACGGACGGCCCGTCTGGCGCGAGAAAAACCGCAGGCAATTGTGCTGCAGCAGTTCTTCCGGCCGCGACGGGATGCCGGCGGATTTCGCATATATGGGTGAACACACCGTCACGTAGCGGGCGGCGCCGACCCGGCGCGAAATGACGTTGGCGCCGTCGAAGCGGCCGACGCGCACGGAAAGATCCACGCCTTCTTCGATCGGATCGAGCATGTCGTTGCGCAGCGAAATCTGCAGCGTCATGCCCGGATGCGCCTTCGAGAATGCAGGCAGCGCCGGCATGATCAGTATGCGCGCGAGTGCCGGCGCCATGTGCACGCGCAGCGTGCCGCGCAGGGACTTGGTCGGCTCCCACATCATTTCCATCTCGTCCAGGTCGAACAGAAACTGCCGGAACCTCTGATGGCATTCCGCGCCGGCCTCGGTCACCACCAGCCGCCGCGTGCTGCGCGTGAGCAGGCGCAGCCCCAACCGATTCTCGAGCCGGCTGACCGCCTTGCCCACCCCGGAAGGCGTCATGCCGAGCCGGTGGGCCGCCTGGGCGAAACTGCCGGCTTCGACGGTGGCGACGAATTCGGCGATCCCCGCGAATTTCTCCATTTGGTCTCCTCCTATTCGAGACAATCCGTCTCGACGCATTGTCCTGCCTGGGCATTCTAAATAGTTCCGGACCTACCTAAACTTCTCCTCGCCGAAGCCCGGAACGGCGCCGCCGGCCAGGCACAGATTCTATGGCGTTACCCGGCCCGCATCCTGCCGATGCCGGCCGCAAGGACCACACATGGCCGACCTGCCCAAATCCGTCCGCATCCACGAAGAAGGGCCGCGCGAAGGCTTCCAGATGGAACCCCGCCCCATACCGACCGCGCGCAAGATCGAATTCATCGAGGCGCTTTCCGACACGGGGCTCGAACAGATAACGATCGCGTCGTTCGTGAACCCGAAGAAGGTGCCGGGCATGGCCGACGCGGAAGACATCGTCCGCGGCTTCCGGCCCCGGCCGGGGGTCGCCTACCGGGCGCTCTGGCTGAACGAAAAGGGCTTCGAGCGGGCGCGCACCGTGTCGAACGGCAAGCTCGCCTTCGAAGCCAAGATCGGCATCTACGCTTCCGAGAAATTCTCCATGCGCAACAACAACCGCAACACGGCGCAGGAGTTCGAATACGCGCGCAACGTCGTCCGCCGATACAGGGAATACGGCGTTCCTGTGAACCGGGCGTCCGTCTCGAACGCCTTCGGCTGCAATTTCCAGGGCGACATTCCCATCGCCACCGTGCTCGACATCTTCACCCGCATCTTCGAGATCGCAGAAGAGAATTCCCTCGAACTGAAAGAGATTTCCCTGGCCGACACGATGGCATGGGCGACGCCGCTTTCGATCAAACGGACGGTCGGCGCCATCCGCGACAGGTATCCCGACATGCGCCTGAACCTGCATCTGCACGACACGCGCGGCATGGGCATCGCCAACTCCGCCGCCGGCCTGGAAATGGGCGTCGACATGTTCGACGCCTCCGTCGCCGGGCTCGGCGGCTGTCCCTTCGCCGGTCACAAGGGAGCGGCGGGCAATGTCTGCACCGAAGACCTGGCCTTCATGTGCGAAGAAATGGGAATCGAAACGGGCCTGGATCTCGAAAAGCTGATCGACTGCGCGCGCCTTGCCGAGGACATCGTCGGCCATCCGCTGCCGGGATCGGTCATGAAGGGCGGCAGCCTGAAACGCCTGCGCCATGCGATCAGCCAAGGGTAAGACCATGCTGACATCCAGCGCCGGCGCGGCCGGCGGCGGCGCGTCCCTGCCGCTTCACGGCGTGCGCGTCCTCGACCTGACCAATGTCATCGCCGGGCCGCTAGCCTCCTACCAGCTGGCGATGCTCGGCGCCGAAGTCATCAAGATCGAGGTCCCGGGGCGCGGCGACCTGGCACGCATCATGGGCGCAGATCCCGGCCTGAGCGAAATGCGGATGGGCGCCTCGTTCTGCGCCATGAACGCGGGCAAGAAATCGATCACGCTCAACCTGAAGCGCCCGCAGGGCCTGAAGATCTTCATGCAGCTGGTCGAGAGCGCCGACGCGGTGATCGAGAATTTCCGTCCCGGCATCATGAAGAAGCTGGGCGCCGATTACGAAGCGCTCAGCAAGGCGAATCCGCGGCTGGTCTATTGCGCGGTTTCCGGCTTCGGGCAGGACGGGCCGCTCTCCGGGCGTCCGAGCTACGACCAGATCATCCAGGGCTTCTCGGGCATCATGAGCCTGACCGGCGACCCGGACGGCGAGCCGACGCGGGCCGGCTACGTGGTGTGCGACACCATCGCGGCCATGACGGCCGCCTTCGCCCTGGTCGCCGCGCTCTATCGCCAGCAGAAGACCGGTCAAGGCGAAATGATCGACGTCTCGATGCTCGACGCCTCGCTCGCCACCATGGCCGCATGGCCGGTATCGAACTATCTGAACGGCGGCCACGTTCCCCGGCGCATGGGCAACCACAATCCGGCCGGATGTCCGTCGGGCACCTTCCCGACGGCCGACGGCGAATTGAACATCGTGAACAACGAACAGCATCAGTTCGAGCGCCTGTGCGACGCGCTCGGCCTTGCCGCGTTCAAGACCGACCCGCGCTTTCGCGATCGCGCCAGCCGCGCCAGGCACCGCGACGTGCTGCATCCCGCCATCGTGCAGGCGCTGTCGAAGAAGACGACGGCCGAGTGGGAGGCCATCTTCGTCGAGGCCGGCGTGCCGGCCGGACCGATCCTGACGGTTCCCGAGGTGCTCGACCATCCGCAGATAAGAGGCCGCCAATTGGTCAAGCGCTTCGCCGACGCCCATGGCATGGGACGCGACATAGCGGTGACGCGCACCGGCTTCCGGCTGCAAGGCAGCCAGCCCGACGTGCATGGCCCGCCGCCGAGGCTGGGCCAGGACAACGCGGAAATACTGGGCGGCCTCGGCTATACGCCTCGGCAACTCGAAGCGCTCCGCCAGCAGGGAGTCATCTGAGCCATGTACTTCGGCCCCCCACCCCAGCTCATCGAAGCCGAGTTGGTCAGCGCCGTGCCCGACGGCCTGCGCAATGCGCCGCCCAAGGTCAAGCCGGGCCAGCCGCGCTGCTTCCTCGAAGGGCCGTCGTTCGACCGGGTCGGCAATCTCTATGTGGTCGACATCCGCTACGGACGCATCCTGCGCCTTGCGCCGGGCGGCCAGTGGGACGCGGTGGCGGAATACGATGGCGAGCCCAACGGCCTGAAGATCCACCGCGACGGCCGCATTTTCGTTGCCGACAGAAAGCGGGGCATCGTCCTGATCGACCCCGTCCGGGGCACGGCGGAAACCGTGCTCGCGGGACCGTCGAAGAGCGAGCCCTTCAAGGGGCTGAACGATCTGATATTCGCCGCCAACGGCGATCTTTACTTCACCGACCAGGGCAGGACCGGCCTGCAGGATCCCACCGGCCGCGTCTATCGCTTCGATCTGCGGACCGACCGGCTGCAGTGCCTGATCGGCAACGTGCCCAGCCCCAACGGACTGGTGTTCAACGTGCGCGAGACGGCGCTGTTCGTGGCAGCCACCCGGGGCAGCTCGGTATGGCGCATCCCGCTGTCGGAGCCGGGCGCCGGGGCGGCCGGCTGGCCATCCCAGCCCATCGGCGCGGCAAGCCAGTTCACGCAGCTGTATACGCCGGGACCGGACGGGCTGGCGCTCGACGAGGAAGGCAACCTCGTCATCGCGCATCCGACCGCAGGCTTCGTCTGGGTCGTCAGCAAATATGGCGTGCCGCTGTTCCAGATCCGATCCTGCGCCAAGGAGATGACCACCAACATCGCCTATGGCGGGGCCGACAACAAGACGCTCTTCATCGTCGAATCCAAGAGCGCGAGCATTCTCGCCGCGCGCCTGCCGGTGGCCGGCAAGCGCATGTATTCCCACGCGGACTGACCGAGCCAGGAGACGATATGACATTGAACCGCCGCCGCTTCGTATCCCTCGCGCTGATGCCTGCGGCCCTCGATGCGCTGCGCCCGGCCGGGGCGATGGAAAAGCCCTACCCCAATCGTCCGATCCAGCTCGTCTCGCCCTATACCCCCGGCGGCGGCAACGACACCCTCGCCCGCCTGGTCGCGGACCGGCTCGGAAAGGCCGTCGGGCAGACCGTGATCGTGCTGAACAAGCCCGGCGCCAACACCATGATAGGCAACGACTACGTTGCCAAGGCCGAGGCGGACGGCCACACGCTGGTTCTGGACGGCAACAGCCTGGTGATCAATCCGAGCTTCTACCGGCACGTGCCCTACGACACGATCAAGGACCTGGAGCCGGTCAGCTTCATCGGCTTTTCGACCGTGGCGCTGGCCTGCACTCGGGACCTGCCCGTCGACACGGTGCAGGAGCTGATCGCATTGGCGAAGTCCAAGCCGGGATTCCTGAACTGCGGAACCTCGGGACACGGCGGGCCGGGCCATTTCGCCGGCCTGCAGTTCGGCCAGATGGCGGGCGTCGACATCAATTTCATCCCCTACAAGGGCACCGCGCCGGCCATGACCGATCTGATCGCGGGCCACGTGCACCTGATGTTCACGCCCTTGTCGACGGTGCCCCACGGAAAGGTGAAGCTGCTGGCCGTCGCCACGAAAAGCCGGTCGCTCCAGTTTCCCGACGTGCCGACCGTGGCCGAGGCCGGCGTTTCCGGCTACGAAGCCTTTCTGTGGTTCGGGCTGATCACGACGGGCGGCACGCCGCGGCCCATCCTCGACCGGATCAGCGACGAGATGGGGAAAATCCTGAGGCAGGACGACACCGTCAAGGCGCTGGCCGCCATGGACATCCTGATCGGCGGCCCCGAATACGCGACGCCGGAGAAATTCGCGGCCTTCGTCAGGGCCGATCTGGAGAAGTCGGCGCGCATCGCCAGGGCGGCCGGGGTGCGGCCGGAATAGCAGCCGCGGACGGTCCCGGGGGCCGGCCCGCTGTCACCACATGGGCGCTGAAAAAAGGGTATCGTAGAAACTCGCTACTCGGAGATTCGCGCCTATGCCGCTTCCCAAGATGCCCTCCCGGCCCGCTGCCATTCTCACGTTTCCCTCGGGTGAACCAGCGCGTCCGGCAGCCGCAACGCGCAGCAAACGAACCGCCTCCGCTCCCGCCCCTGCTCCTGTCGATACGCCCCCTCCCCCATCCTTCGAGGCAGGCATCCAGCCCCAGCTCGAAGGATTGCAGGCCCCGCCGCCCCGCTCCCCCAGGAAATCCGCCAAATCCGCCGGCGCGCTGCTGGCGGCGGCCGCCGAGCCGGCTGCGCCCGCCGCGCCCGCGCCCACGCGCCTGCGCGCCGCCCCGGCGC